>DATMES010000055.1 GCA_035556555.1 Frankiaceae bacterium | reverse complement strand
GCGCAGCCCGGACTCGGCGATCCCGAGGTCCTTGGCGATCTGCGCGATCGGCTTCTCCCGCAGCCGTGCGAGCTCGACCGCTCGACGGCGGAACTCAGGCGACCTGGGTGCCGGCATACGGACTCCTCTCGGGCGACCATCTTCGCCACAAGATCAGTGTCCGGGGAAGCGGGGGCACTCCATCCTGCTCATGTGCTCTCCCGGGCTCGGCAAATGCGGACCAGCCGAGAGTGCGGCCCAGGCGGGTTCCACCGCGCGGGAGGTCAGCGTCCGGTTCACGACATCGACCGGAATCGGAAGGGGCGCCCTGAGTCCCCAGGCGCTTCTTAGAAGGCCCGAGCGCCCTGGGTTGCGCTGACGCCCCCTCTTGCGCTGTCGGCGACAACCCTAGGTTGTCAGCAAACCGGCGCACAGCAGAGGGTTGAGATGCCGAGGTCAACGGAACGAACGGTTTAGGCCGACCGCGTGAGAGGTGCTTGAAGGAGCGAAGCCGGTGCTCGGTGAGGGATGCGCGTAGGGGCACGGACCCTGTACGACTGGGCGGGCGCCCAAGGGGGCCCGTTCGGCGCCGACCCCGGGGACGGCGCCCTCCGCGACGGGTCGCGCGGCGGGCTCACAGGTCGAGCGCGAAGGTGACGGCCTGCAGAGCGGTCGTCTGGTCGGACACGGCTGAGACTTTCGCGGTGGCCGATCCGGCGGGGAGCCAGCTTGGCGCGTACCAGGTCGCGGCGTGGGTCGCGTCGGCGGTCACGGAGACGGGCAGCCCCGCACCAGGCGGGGGTTGGGCGCTCGATCGGTTGCGGTACTCGCCGCGTTGGGAGTTGTTCGGGGTGAGCGGGGTGGCGCGCTGGCAGAGCTGGGAGGGATCGGTCTCCACGCAAGTGCTGTAGCTGAGCGTCGAGCCGGAGACCTGGTAGCCGACGCGGTGCAGAAGCGCGAACGCGAAGGTGGCCGGCCGGATCGTCAGCGGCACGGTCACCACCATCGCCCGCGGCATCGGCACACCGGGTGCGGGCTCGAGGCCGGCCGGTCGCAGCGTGCTGACCTGGCCGTGGAAGCTGGCGGGTCGGCTCGCGGTCGCCCGCAGGGTCCGGCCGTACCCGCCGAGCGGTACCCGGACCTGGCAGGTGCCTTCGCCGAGCAGGAACGCCCGGTAGCGGCCGGGACGCAGCACCGTCCCGGTATCGTCCGGGACGCTCTGCCCGTTGGCGGCGACGTTGAGGTGCCGCCGGCCGAACGGGATGGGTTCGCGCGGGATAGGCCCGCCCGGCAGAGGCAGGTCGCTGGCCGGGCCGTAACGCAGCTCGGCGAAGTCGACGGCGCCGACACCCGAGAGCGGGTCGCCGGTGAGCGGTCGCAGGTAGAACCCGCGCTTGGCGCCGCATCCGGTCCAGGACCACCCGTCGTCGTACCGGGGGTGGCCATCCTCGTCGAGGGCCGCGGCCAGGTGCATCGGTACGACCGTGGCCGAGCGGGTCAGCGTGATGTCGACGTAGCTGCCGCCGCGACCTGACAGCACGAGGGCGCCGGGAGTTGGCTTCGCGGCGCTCGTTGGGGCGATGCTGGCGCAGACCAGCAGCGCGGCGGTGCACGCGGCCGCGCGCCAGGTGCGTCGCGTCATCAGTGAGTCTCCCCGTTCGGGTCGCCGGCCTGGACGCCGGAGTGAACCGGGGTTAGGGGTTCGCCTCCGACGCCGCTTCTCCTACGCGCACTCCTCGACCGGCCCAGTCGTCCCCTGCGGGCCGGTCGGGTAGGGCGTGATGCTGGTGTGGGTCATCCGGCAGCCCAGCGGGAGCATGGCCTTGGCCTTCTTGTCGTAGTAGCTGGCGTTCACCTTGATCTCGACGACGCTGTTGCCGCGGACGTACAACGCGGTGGGGTCGTAGTAGACGACGAAGTTGTCCGCTTCGGCGGCGGCGCGCAGCTCCCCGCCGCTCGAGGTGCCGTCGGCGCCTCGGCCGGGGTTGCCCTGGGCTGCGGCCGGCCGGCCGCCAGGGGCGTAGTCGGTCACGGTCACAGTCAGGTCGAGGCTCGCGGCGCAGTCGTCGGACACGAGCGCGGAGCCGGGGCCGATCCACTCGAAGGCGATGGCAGCGGACGCCTCGTTCTGCCACAGCCGCCAGGACAGGCTGCCGGGAGTGATGCTCTTGGTCTTGGGGTTGCAGACCTTGTCCTTGCCGGCCTTCATGGCGAGGTCGACGACGGCGAGGACCAGTTCCGTGGCGTCGGTTCCCGTGCCGGAGATGTGGCCGGCGTCGATGACGACCCAGCCGTCGACGGGTCCGGCGTGGACGGGAGCGACGCTGACGGCGGTGGCGGTGAGGGCGGCGGCTAGGGCCACGCGGAGGGCGGAGCGCTTCATGGGACGGGCACCTCTTTCGGGGCGTACGGAGGAAAGGTCCGCACCGGGGAACGCACTGGAGGAATGCGCGTGGCCGGCGCGGCAGGCGGAGCCTGCGGCACTTCGAGCTGAGCGGGTGAGGTCTACTCGTCGGTGATCTCGACCGGGCGGTCGATGAGCTCGGTCAGACCTTGCCGAACCTGCTCCGCGAGTACGCGGCGCTCCTCGTCGGTCGGGGCCCCGCCGTCCTTCCAGGTCGCGCGTCGGGTGTACAAGGTCAAAGCGTGTCCAGGGGAGCCGATCTCGATCACGAACACTGCCACGCGGTCGCCGTCGACGTGCTCGACGGTTTCGCGGCTAGCGACCTGAACGATGAAGCCGGAGTCGTGCCGGACCTGCTTTGGTGCTATCCGCGTGAACATCACAGACCGCCCGTAATGACGTTGGTGACGTTGGGGTTGGACAACAGGGTCGGGTACTCGACCGTGTTGAAGATACCGGTGGCTTTCGCGCCGTCGACGAAACCGGTTACCGATCCGGACGATCCGGCCGCGAACCGCTCGGACAGGCGGGACCACACCTGCAGTGCCTCCTCGGTGGTCAGCTGGTTGGGCTCGAACAGCCGTTGCGCATCGAGCCAGCGGCCGCCGTTCGTCATTTCCAGGGTGCTCTTGCCGTTCTGCTTGGCGAACGCCTCGGCGAGCGCGCGGTTGCCTGGCCCGGAGTAGAACACCGCCTCGTTCGGGCCGGTCGACACGTCGAGGTACTCGACGAGATCGAGGTAGTCATCGACGGTGCTCTTCGGCGCGCAGTCCGGGTCGAAGATGCCGGCGATGTCGTCGCAGCCACCTTGGGCGGTGCCGACCGCCGGGCCCCCGTTGTTGCCCCCGCGGTGGGCACCGGCCTGCGGCACGACGGGCTCGCAGGGCCGCATGGTGCTGGCGCCGTCGAGGTCGCAGCCACGGGTGAGCGAGGACTGCTTGGGGGTGCAGGAGTTCGCGGTGCCGCCCTTGCCGCAGCCCTTCTTGTCGTCGGCGGTAGTGCCCGTGACCGGCGCAGGCGCCGGGGCCGGTGCGGCGGCGAGGGTCAGGACGTTCTCGAGCGGGTCGATGATGATGGGCTTGAACGTGCCCGCTCCGGGCGGGACCGGGCCGGCGATGAAGATGCGCGGCGGCTTGGGCTTGGGGATGATCTGCTCGTCCCCGCAGGTCTTGCATCGCGGCTGGCCGGGCGCGGGCGGGTAGCCGGGGCCGGGCGGGCGGGTCCAGTCGTGGTTGTACCAGGCGTCGGTGTAGTACTGCGGCGTCGGGTAGCGCAGGGTGTCGTAGTACCGGGCGCTGCTCGTCCCGAAGGTGATCTTCGACGACGAGCTGGAGGCGGCCTCGTCACCGTAGATCTGGTCGCGGATCTTGTTGCCGAGCCACCACCCGCCGGCAGCGAGCCCGACGACGCCGACACCGACCGCGACCGGGATGGCCCAGGCAGGAGCGGTGACCACCGCGGCGCCGGTGCCGACCGCCGCAGCGCCGCCGGTGAGGCAGGCGGCGGGCGGGCAGTGACCGGTCGGGTCGTTGAGCGTGACCGGGTTACCCAGGCCGTAGGCGTAGCGGTTCGCGCCGCCGCCGCTCAGGCCGGACATCGGCAGGGTGTCGCGGCCGGCGAAGGTGCCGGTGGCCGGGTCGTACCAGCGGGACTGCATGTAGACCCGCTGCGCGGGGCTGGTCTGCTGCCCCTGGAATCCGCCGAACCCGGAGCTGCCGGTCGTGGACTGCACCCCGAACGGGTCGTAGGAGTGCGAGCCGTTGACCGCGCCGGTGGCCGGGTTGAGGTAGGCGGTGGTGTCGCCGTGCCCGTTGGTGATGATCGCACTGCCGCCGGTGCCGATGTTGGTCGACAGCAGCTCCCCGCCTGGTCCGCGCGCGCTCTTGGTGATGCCGACGACTACCGGTTCGGGGTCGACGCCGTCGTAGGAGTAGGAGTTCGGGCCGCGGGTCGCGACCCGGTCGAGCGAGTCGTAGCTGAACGTCGTCCCGCTGTCGGTGAGGATGCGGCCGAACGCGTCCGCGGTGAGCGTGCCCTGCGACCCGGCGACCGGTGCGCTGGCCAGGGTGCCGCGGGCCGTGTAGGTGTAGGTGCCGCCAGCCGAGTCGGAGACGAGCCGGTTGCGTTCGTCGTAGGTGTAGGTCTTGCCGGCTGCCGTGGTGCGGTTCCCGGCGTTGTCGTAGCCGTAGGTCTTGGTTCCGGCCGGGCCGGTCCAGCTGGTCAGCCGGTCGGCGAGGTCGTAGCCGTAGGTGTGCGTGCCAGCGCCGGATATCCCGGCCGGGCTGATGGTCTGGCTGGCGACGTTGCCGACGCTGTCGTAGCCGTAGCTGGTGGCCGTGGTGACCGCGCCGGTGCTCGGCGCATTGACGGTGTCGGTGGCGAGCCGGCCCTGGTTGTCGTAGGTGTAGCTGCGGGTCGCGCCACCGCTGCCGTACTGACGGGTCTTGAGCTGACCGTCGTTGAAGTAGGTCAGGGTCTGCGTGCGCCCGGTGATCGGGTCGGTGATGGTGGCGGGCAGGTCCCGCGGGTCGTAGGTGAACGAGGTGGTGCCGACCGGGTCGGTGCGGCTGGTGAGCCGCCCGTCCTCGTCGTAGCCCAGGGTGGCGTTGCCAGCCGGCCCAGTCGAGGAGGTGAGCAGTCCGCGGTCGTCGTAGCCGAAGGTCTGGTTGCCGCTGGGGTGCCCGGCGCTGATGAGCCGGCCGGCGAGGTCGTAGCCGAGCGCGCGGGTTCCCGGCGCGCCGGTGCCGGTCTCGGCGGTGAGCCGGCCGAGCGTGTCGAAGCTGCGGGCGACGCTGACGCCGCCGGGCTTGTCGACCTTGACCGGCAGGCCCCCGCCGTCGTAGCTGGTGGTCCAGGTCCGGTCGGCGACCGCGGGGTAGGCAGCGGTGACCGGCTCGGTGACCGTCTCAGGCAGGTCCCAGGGGTTGTAGGCGGTCCAGGTCGTGCGGTTGTTGCCGTCGGTGGTGCGGGTGCGGTTGCCCCAGGTGTCGTACCCGAAGGTCGTGGTGATGGTCTGCGTGCCGGTGGTCGGTTCGACCAGCGACAGCAGCCGGTTCTCCCGGTCCCAGGTGTAGGTCCGCGTCGCCGGGCTCGTCTGGCCCGGACCGCTCGCGGACGGGGTGTACGAGGTCAGGTTGCCGGCGAGGTCGTAGGTAGCGTTCTCGGTGCGGAGCAGGACGTTGGTCGGGCTGTACGCCTGCCGGGTCGTGGCGCGGCCGGCCAGGTCGAAGATCGTGCTCTGGTAGCGGCCGAGCGGGTCGGTGTGCTTGATCTCGCGGCCCGCGACGTCGCGGCCGGTCTTCCACAGGTGCCCGGCGTCGTCCTGGAGCTGGATGAGCTCGCTGACGGCGTTGTGGTTGGCGTAGCCGGTCTCGCCGCGCGGGCTGACCCGCTTGTTGGAGTTGCCCAGGTCGTCGTAGTCGAACGTGGTGGTGTAGCGGCTGGGCGTCGGGGTGCCGTTGCGTACGACGCTGACGTGGTGACGCAGCCGGTCCAGGTCGTCGTAGCCGTACTCGGTGCGCGCGCCGGTGGCGTCGACGGCGGCGGTCAGGTTGCCCTGGTCGTCGTAGCTCCAGCGGGCGACCGGGTTGGGCTGCGCCGGGTCGGGCTTGGGCTGCGTGCGCCGGACGAGCCGGCCCCGCAGGTCGACGTCGAAGGTAGTTGTGTTGCCGCGCCGGTCGATCTGGCTGGTGAGGTCACCGGCCGGGTTGTAGCCGAACGACTCGGTCGGGTTCAGGGCGGTGCCGCCCGGCGGGGTGTAGCTGGGGTAGGCGCGGCCGGTCAGCCGTCCGGCGCGGTCGTAGGTGCTGGTGATCCGGCCCTGGCCGAAGCCGCGGGTGTCGTGCTCGGTCTGCTCACCGAACGTGTTGTAGCCGAAGTACTCCAGGCGCCGGGTGCCGGCCGTGCCGGCCTGGGTCTCGTTGGTGGTGGTGCGGGCGGTGTACTGCTGGAGCTGCCCGACGGCGTCGTAGTTCCAGAACTCCTTGAAGGTGGGGTCGGGCGGGGTGACGGTGTTGCCGCGCGGGTCGGTCCGGCCGATCATCAGGCCGCGGTTGTCCCGTTCGATCGTGGTCGTCAGGTCGGTGGCGCCGTTCTCCACGGTGATGGAGGTGACGAGCCCGGAGGGGCCGTAGCCGTAGCGGGTCTCCTCGGTGCGGGTGGCGTCCGACAGCCGGCGGGTGACGACGTTGCCGGCCTGGTCGCGGACGTAACTGGTGGTGCGGTTGATCGTGGCCGCGTCGTCGACCTGGCTCGAGAGCCAGCCGGCGGCGTCGTAGGTGGAGTTGACGGTCCGTAGGTAGCCGCCGAGCTTGGTGACGGTCTCGTTGCCGGCGGGGTCGTACTGGTGCCACTCGGTGACGATGTCGCGGGTGGTGCCGTCGGTGTTGCGGTAGCCCTTGACGGTGACCGACCGCAGCCGCTGGTCGGGGTTCCAGGTGTAGTCGCGCACGACGCCGCGGGCGTCCGTGGCGGTGTCGAGCCAGCCCGCCGCGTCGTAGGTGTAGCGGGCCAGCACCACGTCGCGGGGCGCGCCGGGGGTGATCGGGTCGTCGATGAAGCCCTTGGCGGTGACCGTGGTGAGCTGGTCGTTGACGTCGTAGTCGAACTGGGTCGTTAGGCCGCGGGGGTCGGTGACGGTGGCGACGTTCTCGGCGTCGTCGTAGGTGCGGGTCGTCGTCCCGCCCTCGGGGTCGCGGACGAGCGTGAGCTGGTCGTTGTTGTCGTAGTCGTAGTGGGTAACGCGGGGCGCGTCGAAGCCACGGACGTCGGAGACGGTGACGTCGCGGATGATGCCGTTGGCGTCGGGGGTGTTGACGGTACGCAGCTGGTGGGTCTGGTTCGTGCGCTGGTTGAGCACCGGCGGGCCGTCGACCTGACCGACGATGCCGGACAGGTCGTAGGTGTAAGTGGTGGTGACGCCGCTCGGGTGGTTGGTCGGGAAGGCGGTCGTGGTGGCGAGCCGCCCGAGCTCGTCGTACCCGTAGTCGGTCCGCAGGCCGCTGCGGTCGACGACGCGGGTCAGGTCGCCGCTGCTGTTGTAGGAATAGCTGGTCGTGTTGCCGCGCGGGTCGGTCTCCGTCGCGAGCAGCCCAGCCGGTTGCGTCCCGGTGGACCCGACGGCGGCTTCGCTGCCGTTCGTGTAGGCCCAGGTCGCGGTGGTGCCGGACGGGAAGGCGGCCGTCGCCGGGGTGGACACGGTTGTGATCTGGCCGGTGCTGTCGCTGTAGACGTAGCTGACGGCGTAGGTGGCGTCGTTGGCGTTCGCCGAGCGGGCGTCCCGGAAGACGTTGATCTTGTTGTCCCGTGGGCTGCCCGGCTCGTAGATGTAGTCGTAGTAACTGGTCGCGACCAAGCCGGCGACGTCGCCGTAGGGGACGCTGCGCGAGGTGATGTTGCCGCGGTCGTCGACGGTGAGGGTGACCGTGTTGCCGTTCTCGTCTGTGATCTTGGTGAGGAAGCCGGTGGTGGTGTCGTAGCCGTACGTCTGGACCTTCCCGGCCGGGTCGGTACGCCGGATGAGCCGGCCGGTGAGGCCGTCGTAGACGTACTCGGTGTTGTGGTTCTTCGGGTCCTGGACGGTGAGGCGGTGCTCCCAGCCGCCGGTGTCCAGGTCGGTCGCTACGTCGACGCTGAGATAGGTCCAGGTCTTGCCGTTGCCGTCGGTGCGGCTGAGCACGGTCCCGTCGGTGTGGTAGGTCAGGCTGACCGGCGTGTTGCCGCGCGGCATGGTGATCTTCGACAGCCGCCCGCCGGGCCCGGCGTTCTCGTAACTCACGCAGCTGCCGCCGTCGGCGTTGTCGCGCGGGTCGCAGACCGCCCTGAGCTGGCTGCCGGTGTAGTAGTACCGCCACTCGAGCGCCTTGCCGATCGCGCCGACGGTCTGGGTCCTGACGGAGGTCACCAGGCTGCCGGTCCGGACCAGGGTGAGGGTCCGGCCGCTGGCGGTGTCGGTGACGGTCGTGACGCCCGCGCCGTTGTCCGCGAGGGTGAGCTGCCGGCCGGCCGGGTCGTTGACGGTCGTGAGGCGGCCGCCGGTGTTGAACGTGTAGGTGTTGGCGCCCTTGTCGGTGAGCGTCCAGCCGCCGCCGCTAACCGCGGCCAGCGTCGAGTAGTAGCCGTAGGAGGCGGCGAAGGTGCCGTCGGGGTTCTTGCCGTACAGGGCCTTGCGGCCGTCGGCGTGGATGACGGTGACGTTGCCGGAGGCGTCCGCGGTGGCGGACATGTCGTACAGCGTCGACCAGCCCTGACCGAACGCGCCGATCTTGGTGTCGCCGCTGTTGTAGGTGCGGGTTACCGACAGCGGCGGGCCGATGGTGGCGACCGGCGCCTCGACCGCCGAGGTGGTGAAGCTGCTGGTCGAGACGTTCACGCCGCCGCTGTCGATGCCGTACGGGTCGGCGCCGAAGTGCGCGCCAGCCGAGGTGTCGGAGACGACGGGAGTGAACCGGTACACCCAGTTCGGGTTCCGCTGGGCGCCGCCGGAGTCCTTGATGTAGGCGTGCCAGTAGTAGGTCCTGCGGTAGAACAGCCGGTTCGCGGGCGCGGTCCAGGCCGAGCTTGAGATCCAGCCGGAGTTGACGCAGGTCGCGGCGGGCGTCTCGGCGTCGGGGTTCTCGCAGATGCGGAAGTAGTACGACAGCGTGCCGCTGGCCGGGTAGGCGTCGGTGTCCGCTCCGGTCACCGAGAACGTCGGACGGTTGGTCGTGACGGCCGCCAGGTCGCCGGGGCTGTTGACCTTGCTGATCGCCGGGGCCTGGTTGCTGACGGCCATCGCGACGCCGGAGGGCACGGGGACGCCCCGGGAGGAGAAGTAGGCGACGCCCTCGTGCACCATGTCGAACACGACGATGTAGTTGCCGGGCGGCACCTTGCCGATGGTGGCGTCCAGCGTGATCGAGCCGCGCGGGTTGACCGTGGTCGGCATCGCGGTCCGGGTGCCGTTCTGGTTGACCAGGTTCCCGGCGCTGTCGTACAGGTGATAGCCGAGCTTGTACGCCCCGCCGGCCGTCCACGGGTCGTGGCCCCAGTTGGTGAGCTTGATGCGGAACTTGCCGTTCGTGGTGTTGGTGGGGTTGGTGATCCACTTGTCGAGGTCGTACTTGGCGCCTTCGGTGGAGTAGCTGAACGTGACCCTGGGAGCGCTCGTGTGGTTGGTCGGGTCGCCCTGGTGGGAGGCGAACCGCTTCCAGAAGTTGCGGTCGGTGGCGCTGCCGGGCCGCACCGTGAGGCCGTAGTTCGGCGTGCCGTGCGTCCAGTTCTGCACGGCACTGGTGATCGTCGGGGTGTTCCAGCCGGCGCCGCCGCAGGTGTCGCCCTTCGCCGAGCTGGTCGTGACGATCGGGGTGGCGTTGAACGACGGCTGCGCGGACGCCTTGATCGTCGAACCGGACCAGGCGGACGTGACGTTGTGCACCGTCCAGGACTTCGGCGTGCACGTCCAGGCGTGGGTCTCGTACAGGGCGAGGTCGGCGCCGGTGACGTAGTAGTTGGTGTAGGTCGAGTTGATGCCGGCGAAGTGCAGGTAGCTGTAGGTCGTGTTCGGGGTGGTGGTCGGCGTGCCGATCTTGATCTCGGGCTCGGTCGAGTTGTTGGCCGTGTAGCCGGTCTGTACGTAGGTGTCGTCGGCGTCGGTGAGCACGGTCTTGGTGGTCGGGTCCACCCGCACCGGGAACACCCGCGCGGGGTCGTCCAGCCAGGTCGAGTCGACCGTGACGCGCAGCGCCGTCCCGCCGCCGAACGGTACGAGGGTGTAGCTAACGCCGTCGCTGTAGGCGCCTTCGCCGGTGTCGCCGTTGATGAGCGAGTCGTACATCGAGCCGCGCGGGGTGCGGGCCCACTCCTTGCCGCCGCTGTCGCGGTAGACCACGTCGCCATCGCTGTCGACGGACGCCGTGACGCCTTGCAGGGTGAGCGGGAACGTGAACGTGCGGGGCGCCGACCGTGACTTGAGCACGATCGTCTCCTTGACGCCGTTGGCGAGCGCGACGAGCTCGAGGTCGGTCCCCGGCCGCACGTTCGTGTAGCGCGCCATGGCGCCCGACACCCAAGCGTTCGCGGACACCGCGCTGTCGAGGCGGTAGCCGACGCTGTGGGTGCTGTCGACCGTCAGCTTCGCCAGCGGTGAGCCGGTCGCGTTGGCGGCCAGGCTCAGGCCGACGCCGACGCCGCGCGGCTGGTAGGAGCCGTCGGCCGCCTGCACCAGGTTCTGGTCGACCTTCTGCCACAGGCCGAGGGCGTCGCGGTAGTGCACCGGGCCGGTGTAGGCGAAGACCGTCCGCGTCCCGTTGGCGTTCGCGAACACCGCGGTGTCGACCGTCCGCAACGTCGGCAGCTCGACGCTGGTCCCGGGGTCGTAGCCGCCGATGACCTCCGGCGGGTTCGGGACGTCCTTGAGGTCGAGGGGCTGTGGCACGTCCAGCGGCAGCGGCAGCTCGGTCTGCGGGACCGGCTCGACCGGCGCCGCCTTGCCCTTCACGGTCCCGGTCGGGGGCTGCGCGTACGCCTCGCCGGTGGCGCTCTTGCGACCTTGCGCAGCGCCGCCGCCGGACGACGGCTCGATGGGCGAGGACGCTGCCGCGCTCGCCGCGACGCCGGCCGAGCCGGAGGCGATCAGGGCGGTGGCGAGCAGACCGACCAGGACACGCGAGACGTGGCGCACTTCATCGTCCGTTCTGTCGTCGTCCCCCTGGCGGGGTAACGGTCCGAAGCAGGGGTCGCCGCAGCGACCGGGTGCATTGCCTCGCGCCGACCCGTTATCCGCGGCGAGGTTTCGCGACCGGAACGACCCGGTCGTGGTCGGCTGCGCGGCAGATGGCTGGAGCGGCGTTCGAAGGAGGAGGACGAACGACCCGGCAAAACGGAACGGAGAAATTTCTGTCGGGTATCTGACACTTCGGTCTGCCGGCAACGTGCAGCGGCGTCCGCGACCGGCGCGCCGACCGAGCCGGCCGGTGCGGAAGGACCTGTAATAGCCGGGCCGCTCAAACGTGTAACAGGGGTCAGCAAGGCGGTCGCGCACGCGCGGCCGCCATACCGTCGTTAGGCCTGGGGGGTCAGCGCGTGACCGAGCTACGGGGGATCGACCACACAGTCGGCCAGCTGCCCTGCGCCGCGTTCCTCGAAGAACACGACGAGCGGTTGCGACGCACTGTCGGGTCCGTCGCGAGTCGGTTTCGGGTCCGCCCGGAGGACCGCGAGGACCTGTACCAGGAGACGGTGGCCCGGCTGTGCGGCGCCTTCCACGGCATCGAGGACACCGAGGCGGCGTTCGAGTACACCGAGCGCATTGCCGAGCGTGTGGTCCTCGACTGGCAGCGGCGTGCGCGGGTCCGAGACCAGACCTGGCTCGGGCTAGTGCACCGCCACCACATCGCCGACCCGATCGACCCGGCCGAAGCGGCTGTCCGGCGTGCGCGGGTCAGCCGGGTACGCGGTGCCGTGCGCAACCTGCCGCCCGAGCAGCGCAAGGCGGTCGTCCTGGCCGACTTCGGGGAGCTGTCGACCGCCGACGGGGCCGCGGCCATGCAGATCACGCCGACCGCGTTCAAGGGGCTCCTGCAACGGGGCCGGGACACGTTGCGTCGTGACCTGCGGAACGCGCCCGCGGTCCTGCCGCCGCTCCACGTCTGGCGAACGAGGATCACCGCGCCGGCTCGGGCCGCCGCAACGAGCTTCGTGGGCGTCACGGCCTGGTGCGCCATGCTCGTCCACCCGCACGTCACCAGCCTCCCGCACCAAACGACGATCGCCGCCGCGCCGGCCGAAGCCGTGCACAGCGTCCCTGTACGCATCCCCGCCCCGAGGCCGACCGCCTCGCCCGCCCGACCCGCAGGCGTGCAACGGCCGCTGCCCCGCACCGGGCCCACACCGACCGGCACGCCACGCAGGCCGGGCAAGTCCGTTGTCCCCGACACGCCGCAGGTGTGCGTCGACGGCAAGCTCGTCGACGGCAAGTGCGTCGGCAGCGCCAAGATCGGCGACGAGCTGTGCCTGACCGAGGGGCAGGGCCATGACGTGACCTGCGCGAAGCAGGACCGGGTGGCGATCTGCGAAGGCGTTCCCGTCGCGCCCTACACGAGATGTGAACGGCACGGCGATCCGGAGTGGATCGTGCCCCCGCCCTAACCCCCCGAAAGGAACCCGAGGATGCGCGTCGCCCTCGTCCCCTGCCTGGCCGCTGTGCTCGTGATCGCCTCCCCGTTGCCCGCCGCGGCCGAAGAGCCCGCCGGCGTGACCCCCATCGGCCACGTCACCCTTGACATCGCGCCCAACGCCACGAACACCGGCTTCATCTACTGCATCAGCGGCTCGGTGAGCACCACCGGCCGGATCACCGGCGACTGGACCGTCCGGGTCTCCGGCATCCGCGGCACCACGCTCTACACGCCGCCGGACATCCACATCAGCTCGGCGAACTACAACAACGGCTGCCCCACCATCAGCACCGATAGGACCGCCAACGGCTTTCTGGCCATCAGCGTCAGCTACCTGGCCGTTGGTGGCAGCGTCATCGCGCACTCAAGCGGACTCGCCACCTGGACCACCATCGACGGGTACCACGCCACCAGTGTGGATCTCACCCCCTAGTCCGCGATGCGCACGAACGGGTGCAAGGCCCGGCAGGACGTGTCCCTGTCGCCACGAACTGACACGTAGGACTGTCAGACAGGCGGGGGACGCCGTGGACACCACACACGCGGGCTATGTCAGGGATGCCTACGCCGAGCGAGACAAGATCGTCCGGTCGATCGCCCGGCGGTTCGACGACGATGCTGAAGGCGTTGTCGCGGAGGCCTACGCGCAGTGCTGCGAGGCGGATGTGCGCGACGAGGACCATGCCGCACGATGGGTCGCGCGAGCCGCCACGCACCTGGCGATCGATGCCACACGCGCGCATACCGTCGCACGCCGCTACGCGCCGAAGCTCGCCGCACCCGGCACAGCGGAGAGCGCCGAGGACCGCTACCTCGAAACCGAGCTACACCGGCGGGTGGCGTCGGCCGTCGAAGCAATGCCGCCAGACCAGCGCGAAGTGATGCAGGCATACGCCGAGGGTTTCAAGAACGGCGAAATCGCGAAACGGGTCGGGCGATCGGTCTACGCCGTTAAGCACGTCATCGCCCGCAGTCTCAAGCAACTCCGGGAACAACTCCACGAAGCCGAACTTGCGCTGATCGCGTTCTGCGCTCGCCGTCGCCGAGCCACGAATGCGGCAGTCGTTGTCTCGCCGTCGATGATCGCGCTGTTGCCGGCAGCCGCCGTCGCCGTGTGCGTGGCCGTTCCCGTTGCAGGACAGCGTGCAGCCCTGATTCTGCGCCTTCACCACGACCGAATGGGACAGGCTGGCTACTCGACCGCCTACGGCGACGAGGAGAGCGCCCGGAGTCCGGGCCTCGCCATCATGGGAGCCCCGCGAGCGAACCGAGCGGCCGCGGGGTCCGACCCGTCCGATGCAGTCGCCGAGACGAGGCGTGAAGTGGCTCGGAGGATCGACGTTGCTGTCGATCGAGTGCCGCCTGCCGCCATCGAAGTCGGCCCTGAAGACCAGTCAACGTGGGCGAAACCGCGGGACGGGGCGCCGTCGCGTGCCGAGTACGAACCCGACCCGGATGACCCGGTGGGTGACCTGACGTACTGCGTCACCCACCCGGTCATCACCCCCGAACGCGTCTACTGCGAGCAACCGCCGCGCTAGGTGGGGGTCACGGGCGTCGGATCACGGAGGGCACCAGATCGGGCCAATGGTAGGCGTCCGCGCGACCTCATGACCGAGTACGCCGATGCTGTAACCGGGGACGGTGCACCATGAGGCCTGATTGCTTTGCTCCGCCGAGGCCGCCGAGATGGCTGCGAGACAGCCTGTTAGCCCAATCGCCAGAGCCAGCCCTCCGATCATGACCGTTCCACGCGCGCGCGAACCAGAAATAGCCGACATAGACGCCTCCCTTGAATAGTGTGGGAGGCACTTTCGCCCCTTGAGCTATGTGTTCGCTACACCCGTTATCGGACAATCGCGCCTTTCGGACAGGTCATGCAGTGGACGCGAATGCCTGCGTCTTCCTGTCGAATCCGGGCCTGCAACGTGCGGTTTCTCCTGTGAACTCGACCCACGGGAGGACCGCTTGCTGTTGATGACTTGTCAGTTGCTCGCACGCCCATCGCTAAGCCCAGCCATGCGTTCGCGCAGGTCAGCCTGGGTGCGGCTGTCAGTGACTAGGGGGCCCGAAGGGGTGGTCGGCTCAACGCGCCTCGCGTCGTCGAGTGCTGCCCCGCTGGATGCCACGTCGACCGGGTCGGTGCGGCGGCGATGACGGTGATCCTGACGAGGGTCGACGTGCTCCTGATGGAGACGTTGGCGGATCATCGAGTGCTGACCTCGGCGCAGGCCGCTCAAGCGGTACACCTGCCGATGTCGACGGCGAACTACCGCCTCAACCGGCTCCGCCAGGCAGGGCTGCTCACGCGCAAGCGTCCGCCAGCTCGCACCGGCACCTCACCGCTGCACTGGTGGCTGACCAACACTGGCCGCCGACGCGTGGGCGAACCCGGTCGGGTGCCCGACGCCTGGTCCTCCGACCTGTTCCTGGCGCACACGGTCGCCACCGCGGCCGTTCCGCTCGCCCTGGACCGGCATGGCCCCTCCGTCGGCCTGCACTTGCGGGCCTGGCAACGAGAGCCACGCGAAGCCTGGTCGACGGCGCAAGGCACGCAGCGGCTCACACCGGACGGCTACGCGCTCGTCAGGGTCGACGCCGAGGACGCCGAGGTGCCGCTCCTGGTCGAGGTCGACCGCGCGACGATGGCGCCCGAGCGGCTGCGGGAGAAGACCCGCCGCTACCTGCGCTACACCGCGGCCGACGCCTGGCGGGAGCGGCATGCGATGTGCCCGGTGCTGCTCGTGCTCACCACGACCGAGGACCGCGCCGCCAAGACTCTGGCCGCTGCCGCGCGGGAGCGCCAGCGCATCCTGGGCCCGACTGGCGAGCTGCTGGTCGGTGTGTGTGGGCAGGTCGAGACGATCGACCGCTCGATCACCGACCCGGTATGGCGGGCCGACCACAACGACGACGGCGACACCGCACGTGACCGGCTTCGCACGCTGACCGAAGTGCTGACGTACCGAATTCATACCGAGCGGGACGGCCGGCACCTGCCGCCCTGGGAGCAGACGTACACGCCTGCCGGAGGGCTGACGGCGGACGCGCAGTGAGCCCGCTGGCTAGCGTCGTCTACGCCCGTCTAGCGCGGGCGCTAGACGGCGGTAGCCGAACCAAGACCCGCGCCAGCCGGGCGGTCGGCTACCGGTGTATCCGCCTGTATAACGCCAGCCGTAGACGCCCTAGAAGGTCAGAGTCGACGCGCCGACGATCTACGACGGTCTACGTGCGTATAGGGCGATCCCGATACGTCGGGATACAGCCCAAGAACAGGGGGACGCGGCGATGAACCCGCTTCGCAACCCCTACATGCCAGGCGCCGGGCGGCAACCACCAGAACTTGCCGGCCGCGACGACGAGCTGACGATGTTCGATGTCGAGCTGGAGCGGGCCGCCGAGGGAATGTCGGTGCGGGGCTTCGTCCTGGTCGGGCTGCGCGGCGTGGGAAAGACGGTCCTGCTCAACGCCATGCGTGGCCGCGCGATCGACGCCGGGTGGGCCACGGCGAAGATCGAGGGCGAGTTCGGGACGCCGCTGGCCGATCCCCTCGCCACCGCGCTGACCGGCGCGTTGCGCGGGATCAGCCGCAAGGCGCGCAACCGCAGCCGGCTCGACACGGTCCAGGCCGCGCTGTCCACGCTCGGTCTTGCAGCGGGGGCCGACGGCATCCGCCTCACCGTCGACCCGGCGCAGCACCGGGCAGCCTCCAGGGCGATGCAGGTCAACCTCACCGGCCTGTTCACCGACCTGGGGCTGCTCGCGCGGGACACGGGCGCCGGTCTGGCGGTGTTCATCGACGAGCTGCAAGACGTGCCCGCCGCCGACCTCGGCGCACTGTGCGCGGCCTGCCACGAGATGGGACAGCTCGGCTACCCGGTGATCCTCGTCGGCGCCGGGCTGCCGAACCTGCCAGCCGTGCTGTCCGGAGCGCGGAGCTACGCCGAGCGACTGTTCAACTATCTGCCGATCGACAAGCTCGGCACCAAGGCTGCCCACCAGGCCCTCATCGCGCCCGCGGCGCGGCACGAGGTGGCGTTCTCCCCCGACGCCCTCGCCGCGCTCACCGCGATGACCGATCGCTACGCCTACTTCATCCAGACCTACGGCCAGGCGACGTGGGACGCCGCGCTCGGCTCACCGGTCACCGCCGAGGACGTCCGGATCGCCGAGGCCGCGGCCGAGCGCACCCTCGCGGTCGGGTTCTTCGGCGCCCGCTACTCCCGCGCCACACCGGCGGAACGCGCCTACCTGCACGCGATGGCGCGTGTCGGGGACGGCGCGGTCGCCACCAATGCCGTCGCCCGCGCGGCGGGCAGGCCGATCCGCAGCCTGTCCCCCCTGCGCGACGCGGTGATCCGCAAGGGCCTGGTCTTCAGCCCGGAACGCGGCCTCGTCGACTTCAGCGTCCCCCACTTCGCCAGGTACCTGCGCAAGCAGGACCACGACGCCCCGCCACCGCGCCGGCATGCTCGGCCGAGGACGGGGGCGGCGCGATGACCGCCGACGTCACGGTCGAAGCCCTGACGACGCTGCCGCCCGTCCTCGACGTGCCAACCGCCGGCCGCCTGCTCGGCCTGGGCAGGTCGGCCGCGTACGAGCTGGTGGAGTCCGGACAGTGGCCGACCCCGGTGCTGCGGCTCGGCCGGCGACTGCGCATCCCGACCGCCCCGCTGCTCGCGCTGCTCGGGATCAGCCCGGTCGAAAGCGCGGGTGTCGTGTCGCAGGTCGGTGGGAGAATGGACGAGTCACCAACTGCTCCCCGTGACGCCTTCTCCACCGAGAGGCACCACACATGAGCAGAGGATCGAACCGCAAGGAGCCAGGGTTGTCGCAGCGGCACGGCAAGACCTGCCCCCGCAAGTCGGGTGGCCGGCCGCGCGCGTGCGAGTGCCCCTGGGAGTACCGCCTCGACATCGACGGCGGCAGGAACAACAGGCACCAGGAACGGAAGGGAGGGTTCGCTGACAAGGAGTCGGCGAAGCGTGCCCGCGACGAGCGGGCGGCGGCGCTGCTCGGCCGACCCGGCGACGCACACCGGATGACCGTCGGGCAGTACCTCGACGTCTGGCTGGCCGGGAAGGTCCGGCTGCGCCCGACTACCCGCGAGTCGTACACCGACTACATCGAGCGGCTGCTCAAGCCCGCGATCGGGTCGGTGAAGCTCTCGGAGCTGGAGCGTGACCCGCAGATCGTGGAGCGGCTGTTCCGCGACCTGGCGGTGCGGCCCAACCGGCACGGGCGCACCATGAGCCCGGCGACGCTGCGACGGGTCCACGCGATGCTGCGTGCGGCGCTGAACAAGGCCGTCCGCACCCGGTACCTCGTGTTCAACCCGGCGCTGGCCGTCGAGCTGCCCGAGGTACCGCGTCCGAAGATCACCGTCTGGACGGCCGAGGAAACGATCGACTTCCTCGACTACCTCGACGGCGACGCGGAGCTGGGTCGCAAGCCGGAACGGCTGCGGGCGCTGTACCACCTGGCGCTTGTGACCGGGATGCGGCGTGGTGAGGTGCTGGGGCAGCGGTGGGAGGAGGACGTCGACCTCGACGCCCTGCTGACCACCGTTGCCGAGCAGCGGGTCCGGACGCGGGACGGGGTGATCGTCGGAGCGCCCAAGACGAAGGCCGGGGAACGCCCGGTGACCTTCGACGCGGGCACCGGGGCGGTCCTTGCGCAGCACCGCGCCGAGCAGGACGCCGAGCGGGCGGCCTGGGGCGCGGCGTGGACCGACACCGGCCTGGTGTTCACCAACGAGGACGGGACGGCCCTGTCGCCGGACTTCGTGTCTCGGCGGTTCCAGGCGCTGTGCCGTAAGGCGGGTGTGCCGGTGATCCGGCTGCACGACCTGCGGCACACGTCGGCGACGCTCGGGCTGCTGGCCGGAGTGTCGATCAAGGCGATCAGCGCCCGGGTCGGGCACTCCTCGTCGTGGTTCACCGCCGACCGCTACGTCCACGTCGACCACGCCGTAGCCCGGGACGCGGCCGATCGGATCGCGCAGGTGGTGTCGCTCGACAGCCGCCGTCGCGTTCCCGTCACGGACGAGGCGCCCGTCGCGGCGACGGGAGGCGGTGTGTCCACCGTGTGACCAACGGCGCCGTTTTCGCCGGTTCGGGCGCCCTCCAGGCAGCCGCTACCGAAGACCTACAACCGTAAAGGTGCAGGTCAGACGGTAGATCTGGCGGAGGCTCGGGGATTTGAACCCCGGATGGGCTGTAGACCCAAACCGCATTAGCAGTGCGGCGCCATAGACCGGACTAGGCGAAGCCTCCCTGCGGCCCCGTCGCCGGACCCGCGGCCCTCGATGATAGTCATCCGGCGGCGTACCGTACGACCCATGCGCTGGTCAGGCATCAACCACCTCGCCATGGTCACCCCGGACATGGACGCGACGGTCCGCTTCTACCAGGACGTGCTCGGCATGGACCTGGTCGGCACGCTGGGCAACGGCGACCCCAACGAGCCGTACCCGTACCGCCACTACTTCTTCCAGGTCGGCGACGAGCAGACGCTCGCGTTCTTCGAGTGGCCCGGCATCGACACGGGCGAGAAGAAGCCGGCGGGCATCCCGGCGCCGGGGCGGGAGTTCGACCACGTGTCGTTCAACGTCCCCACGGTCGAGGACCTGCTGGCGCTGCGGGCGCGGCTGCAGGAACACGGCGTCGACGTGACGCCGGTCATCGACCACACGATCTTCTACTCGGTGTACTTCGACGACCCGGTCAACGGCGCCGCGCTCGAGGCGAGTGTCTGGGTACGCGACCTCGGCAAAGTCGGCTACTGGGGCGACCCGGAGCCGACGCCGCGCGCGGCGCAGGTCGTGAAGGAACGCGACGCGGGCGCGCTCCCGCCGGGCGACCCGGGCCTGGTGTAGTCACCCGTTCGGGCCAACAGAACGCACCGCCGTACGGCCGATCACTACCTCGGCTGACGGAATCAGCCTTCGCCGTCCCAGGCCCCGAGCGGAGCACCATGAGCGTCCAGCTGCACGAAGCGTCGATCCGCCCCGCGGCGGTCCTCCCCCTCGAGGCCGCGAGCCGGATCGTGTCCGCGCTGGAGAAGCTCGACGTCTCCAAGGGCGGCGTCTGGAACGCCACCGCCGGCGTCTGGCAGCGCTACGACCGCCCGTGGGACGGCCCGCTGGGCAGTCGCGGCAGCGCCGAGCTCGTCGGCTCGATTGCCGTCGTCTACGACCGCCCGCGCCGCAACGAGATCACCGTCTACAAGGCGACGCTGACGGCCTCCGGGAAGCTGCAGGGCTGGACGACCGACAAGATCTGCAACGACGCGCTGGCGTACGCCGACCTGACCCTGCAGAGCTGCCCGCGCGACGAGATGCCGGAGCTGCCCGCGCCGGACCCGTTCCGCCCGTCGATCCCGCGCCAGCGTTCGCTGACCGAGCTGCTCAACACCGACGTGCGCGAGCTGCTCAACACCGACGTCCGCGACCTGCTCGGACGCCGGCGCTGAGCCGCTCGGGCGACGTACGTCAGACGATGCGCGCGTTGTCGTACGCGCAGTCCCAGTACGGGTTTTCGTTGCCGGTGTAGAACGCCGCCAGGTGACGGGAGCACAGCGCGAACTCGAGCCACGAGTTCGTGCCGTCGCGCCAGACCTGGACCGAGGGCGTGCCGGAGACGCCTGCGCCGTTCAGCGTGACGGACGTCGTCTCGTCGTTGAGCGTGAAGCACACGGTGGTGCCGACGGCGCCGAGCGCGATGCGGAACGCCACCGGGTCGGCGAGGTCCACGAGCTCCAGCGTGCACGCGGCAGCGTTGCTCCCGGTGGTCACCGACGGCGGCGTGGCGCCGACGCCCGCGCCGATGACGACAGCGCCGGAGGCGAGGCGGACGTCGCTGGTCGGCGTGACGAAGTCGAAGCAGAGAACGGTCTGCGTCGAGGACGGCGAGTACAGCCACAGCTTGTTGTCGGGCGAGCCGAGGACGCCGCCGGTGAGCAGGCGCGTCGAGGACTCGGCGGGGCAGTCGGCGGACGTCGCGGCGGCGGCGGTGCCGGCGGGCAGAGAGGCCGCGATGAGGGCTGCGCCACCAAGAACGGCGGCGGCGCGGGACAGGACGGTGCGCATGGAGGGGTTCTCCTCTGGGACATGGCGAGGCGCCCACCGGTTGAGTGGGCGCCTCGACATTCGCGGGGAATGCCCCGCGCACCTGCCTACTTCACGACCATCGCGGTCACCATCCCGAACATGCCCTTCGAGCTCTCCGCGTGGCTGAGGATGTGGCAGTGCCACGCCCACGTGCCGGGCAGCTCGGCCTTGACGAGGATCGTGAACCGCTCGCCGGGGCCGACCATGATCGTGTCCGCGTGGTACGGGTCCTTCAGCGGGTAGCCGTCCTTCGCGATGACGAGCTGGTCGAGGCCGTGCAGGTGCATGGGGTGCGCCATGGCGCCCTCGTTGAGGTAGTGGACCTGCACCCACTCGCCCTTCGCCGCGACGATGGGGGCGGTGGCGGGGAACGACTTGCCGTTGAGCGAGAAGCCGATGACACCGGAGTCGTTGAGCATCATCGGGAGGTCCTGCGCGACCTTCACGCCGTCGGGCACCGGCATGTCGCCGACGAGGAACATGCCGGCGAGACCGTTGGACACCTGCGTCACGGCGTTGTGGTGCGAGTGGTACATGCCGACCGCGACGCGGTCCGGGGTGAACGAGTAGGTGAACGACTTCCCCGGCTCGACGGCGTGCTGCGTGATGTCGGGAACGCCGTCCATGGCGTTGGGGATCCGTACGCCGTGCAGGTGGATCACGGTCGACTCGGGCAGCTCGTTCTTCAGGACGATCCGCACCTTGTCGCCGACGTCGACCTTCATGGTCGGGCCGGGCACCTGGCCGTTGTACGTCCATGCCTTGACGACCTTGCCGGGCTCGACCTCCCAGTCGGTGATCGCGGCGGTGACGGTGAACTGCTTGGTGCCGTCGGCGAGGACGCGCGGGGCGAGGGGCTGACCGCCGAGGCCCTTGGTCTTGGCGGGGAACGCCTCGGTGCGCTCCTTCATCGCCTTGTCCATGGCCTTGAAGTCGATCTTGCCGTCGGACCCGGTGCCATGACCGTCGCCGTGGTCGGTGGAAGCGGCGGCCGACGGCATGGCAGCCGCGGGAGCGACAGCGCGCGGCGAGTCGGACTGCTCGCGGGCGATGGCGACGAACGGCAGGCTCGCGGCGACGACGAACGCGACCCCGCCCAGGACGGTGCTGCTGTACGACATGGCGTGTTCCTTCGATGCGTCTCGGTTGATGACTCGATCGTCGCCAACCGGACGTACTCACCCGAAGGGCACGGGGTCCCGTACGACCGGGACCTTGGTCCTCAGTCGTCCTGGGTCTTGCGCTCCAGGAGTCCCGCGCCGTAGACGGCGGCCTGCGTACGGCGCTCCAGCCCGAGCTTGGACAGCAGGCTGGAGACATAGTTCTTGACGGTCTTCTCGGCGAGGAACATCCGCTCGCCGATCTGCCGGTTGGTCAGCCCCTCGGCGATGAGCTCGAGGATCTTGCGCTCCTGGCCGGTGAGGTCGGCGAGACGCGGGTCCTCCTGCGGAGGGTTGCGCAGGCGGTCGAGCACCTGCGCGGTGACGCTCGGGTCGAGCAGCGAGCCGCCGCGGCCGACGGTACGGACGGCGTCGACGAGGTCGTCGCCGCGGATCTGCTTGAGGACGTAGCCGGCGGCACCGGCGAGGATCGCGTCGAACAGCGCGTCGTCGTCGGAGAACGACGTCAGCATCAGCACCCGCAGATCGGGCATCTTCGAACGCAGCTCGCGGCAGAGCGCGACGCCGTTGCCGTCGGGCAGGCGTACGTCGAGCACGGCGATGTCCGCGCGCAGCGCGGGGACCCGCGCCATGGCCTCGGCGTACGAGCCCGCCTCGCCCACGACCTCGATGTCGTCCTCGAGGGAGAGCAGGTCGGCAACGCCGCGGCGTACGACCTCGTGGTCGTCCACCAGCACCACGCGGATCGATTCCATACGCTTCCTTCCGTGGCCACCAACGACGAGCTACGACGCCTGCTCGACGCCATCCTCCCAGTCGCGTCCGACTTGAGCCTGCCGGTCGTCCTCGAACGCATCGTCGCATCCGCCTGCGGTCTCGTCGGCGCGCGCTACGGCGCCCTCGGCGTCCTCGCCGACGACATGACGCTGAGCGAGTTCATCACCGTCGGCATCGACGCGGAGACGATCGCGCGGATCGGCCCGCCGCCGCAGGGGCACGGCGTTCTCGGGCTGCTCATCTGGGACCCGAAGCCGGTGCGTCTCGACGACATCACGCAGCACGTCGAGAGCTACGGGTTCCCGGCCAACCACCCGCCGATGCACTCGTTCCTCGGGGTGCCGGTCCTGGTGCGGGACAAGGTGTTCGGCAACCTCTACCTGAGCGAGAAGGTCGGCGCGCCGCGCTTCACCGACGAGGACGAGGAGCTCGTGATCGGCCTCGCCGCGATGGCCGGCGTCGCCATCGACAACGCCCGCCTGCACGACCGCGTCCGCGAGGTCGCGGTCGTCGAGGACCGCGAGCGGATCGCGCGCGACCTGCACGACACCGTGATCCAGCGGCTGTACGCCACCGGCCTCGCGCTGAGCGCGACGCTGCGCTACGCCACCAAGCCCGAGGTCGTCGAACGCCTCACCCGCGCGATCGCCGACCTCGACGCCACGATGCGCGACATCCGTTCGACGATCTTCGCGTTGCAGACCGCGGACCGTGGGCTGCACGGTCTCCGCGCCGACGTGCTGCGCCTGGTGCAGCAGTCGGAGAACGCGCTGGGGTTCACGCCGCGGGCGACGTTCGACGGGCTGGTCGACAGCGCGGTGCCCGACGCGATCGCCGACCACCTGCTGGCCGCGCTGCGCGAGGCGCTGACGAACGTCGCGAAGCACGCCCGCGCCCACCGCGTCGACGTCGGCGTCACGGCGGGCGACCGGGAGGTAGTGCTGACTGTCGCCGACGACGGCGTGGGCCTCGCGGCGGACCGCCCGCCGGGCCTCGGGCTCGGCAACCTCACCGAGCGCGCCGCCGTCCTCGGCGGGGAGTGCACCGTGGGCAACAGGCCGGAGGGCGGCACCGTCGTGCGCTGGCGCGTCCCGCTGTCAGTCGTGCGCTGAGCCGAGGCCGTGCGTCGCGACGGCGCGCACGACGTCGCGGTGCGTGACGAGACCGAGCAGCTCCATGTGCTCGTCCACCACGGGCACCGCGGTCGTCTCCTCGAGCGCCATGATCTCGGCCACCCTCCGCACGGGCGTGTCGGGGAGAACGCAGTGCACCCGCGAGGGCATGACGTCGGCGACGCGGTGCCGGCCGGAGGCGATCGGGCCGGCGATGGCGGCCGCGACCGCCCGGTCCTCGACGACCGCGACGCAGCGGCCCTGCACGACGACCGGCAGGTGGTGGATGCGGCCGCGGCTCAGCAGGTCCCACGCGGCATAGACGGACTCGTCGGGACCGACGGTCACGAGCAGCCGCGTCATCACGCTGGAGACCAGCGGCTCCCGTGCCACGGTGACGCTCATCGCGGGCTCCTCTCCGCGAACGACGCTACGGCGCACGAGCGGGCGCGGGTACGGCCGCTCGGCCCGCCCGGAACGGGACCAAGGACCCCGCCGGGACGCAATGACCCGTTCGGGTGTCGTGTCCGTGGCCCGTTGGGACCGAAAAGGGGCGTCGCGCTCAGGTTCGCTGCGTATCCGTCGAAGGTGCGAGCATGCGCGCTTTCGGTAGCGGTACGGCACGGCGCGCGGCCACGCGCGTCGCGACGGTGGTGGCGGTCGTGGTCGGGGCGTCGTTCCCGGCGGCAGCAGGCAACAGCCCGCTCGGCGACACGGCGGTGACGTGGCCCACGACGTGGAACGGCTACCGGCTCGACACCGGCGCGTACGTCCAGGACGTCCTCGGCGACGAGAACCCGGACAATGCCGACCTCTCGTCGGGACCGTGCTCCGGTTCCGGCTGCACCGGCGGCCAGCCGACCGTCTACTACGCCTCCGACGGCACGACGGCGTTCTTCCGCGTGCGTCTTGCGGTCGACCCGTCCGACGCGACGAAGGGCGGGCTGACGGGCAACGCGTACCTCACGCAGATCGCCGTCGGCGGCGTCGTCAAGGCGGTCGTCGGCGTCGACGGCAAGAGCGCGTCGATCGACTACGTCTACACCGCGACCGCGCCGGGCACGACCGTGACGAGCGTCTACGAGTACCCGTTCACGTCGCCGTCGGCCGGCATGCGCGTCGTCGCGGCGGCGGGCGGGCACTGGTTCCTCGACTACCAGGTGCCGATCGCGCGGATCACGACCGCGTCGGGCGGCACGATCACCGCGACGACGCCGATCCAGCTCTACTACGGCTCCTCCGCTGCCGCGAACCTCGCCACCATCAACAAGGACTTCATGCTCGGCACGGCGACGTCCGTGGTCTGGGACGGCCTCTCGGTCGTCAGCTTCTCGCCGGGGTCGCTCGGCGCGACGTCCGGCGCCGCCGCGGTGTCCGGGCCGACGCCGCCCGTGGTCGGCTCGGCGACCACGTACACCGTGACACTGACGATGACGAACCCCGGCGGCGGCGAGGTGTCCTCCGCCGTCGCGACCGCCACGCTGCCGGCGGGCGTGACGTACGTGTCGGGGCCTGTCTCCCTGAGCGGCTCGGACCTGACGTGGTCGGCGGGCACGCTGCTGCCGGGCCAGACCAAGACCGTGGACGTGACGGTGTCGCTGACGCCGGCGTCCGACGGTGCCGTACCGCTGCTGTCCGCGGTCAGCGCGACGGGTGTCGACCTGGCCACGGGCGTGACCAAGAACGGCAGCGCGCCCGCGCTCACCGTCACCGCCGTCGCGGCCGGCGAGAACGCGACACCCGACGCGGACCCGGACACGCTCACCGTCGCCGAGGACGGCTCCGGCACCGTGAGCGTTCTCCTGAACGACACCGACGCCGACGGCGACGCGCTGTCCGTCGGCACGCTCTCGGATCCCCCGCACGGCACGGTGACGGAGTCGGGCGGCGTCGTGACGTACACACCCGACGCGGACTACGCCGGGCCCGACTCGTTCACGTACACCGCCTGCGACCCCTCCGGCGCCTGCTCGGCCGCCGTCGTGACCGTGACGGTGACGGCGGTGAACGACCCGCCGCCGTCGCCCGCGGACTCGTCGTTCTCGACGCCGGAGGACACCGCGAAGAGCGGCACGCTGCCCGGATCGGTTGATCCAGACGGGGACGCGCTGACGTTCGGGGCGACCGATGCCCCTGCGCACGGCGACGTGACGGTCGACGCCGACGGCTCGTACACGTACACGCCGGACCCCGGCTACTCGGGTCCCGACTCGTTCGGCTACGAGGTCTGCGACCCCTCCGGCGCCTGCGCGCCCGCCACCGTCACGGTGACCGTGACCGCGGACAACGACGCGCCGCCGTCGCCCGCGGACTCGTCGTTCTCGACAGCGGAGGACACGCCCGCGTCGGGCACCCTGCCCGGGTCGGTCGACCCCGACGGCGACGCGCTGACGTTCGGCGCGACCGACGCCCCTGCGCACGGCGACGTGACCATCGACGCCGACGGCTCGTACACCTACACGCCCGACCCCGGCTACTCGGGTCCCGACTCGTTCGGCTACGAGGTCTGCGACCCGTCCGGCGCCTGCGCGCCCGCCACCGTCACGGTCACCGTGACGCCGGTCAACGACGCGCCGCCCGCCCCGCCCGGAGACGCGATCACGACGGCGGAGGACACGGCGAAGAGCGGCACGCTGCCCGGATCGGTTGATCCAGACGGCGACGCGCTGACCTTCGGCGGCACCGACGAGCCGGCGCACGGCGACGTGACGATCGAGGACGACGGCTCGTACACCTACACGCCCGACCCCGACTACAACGGCCAGGACTCCTTCGGCTACGAGGTCTGCGACCCGTCCGGCGCCTGCGCGCCCGCCACCGTCACGGTCACCGTGACGCCGGTCAACGACGCGCCGCCGGCACCGCCGGGCGACGCCGTCACGACGGCAGAGGACACCGCCAAGAGCGGCACGCTGCCCGGATCGGTCGACGTGGACGGCGACGCGCTGACGTTCGGCGGCACCGAGGAGCCGGACCACGGCACCGTGACGATCGAGGACGACGGGTCGTACACCTACACGCCCGACGCCGACTTCAACGGCCAGGACTCCTTCGGTTACGAGGTCTGCGACCCGTCGGGCGCCTGCGCCGCGGCGACGGTGACCGTGACGGTGACCGCCGTCAACGACGCGCCGGTCGCCGGCGACGACGCGGAGGCGGCGGCGTACGGCATGCCGGCCACCTTCGACCCGACCGACAACGACAGCGACGTCGACGGCGACACGCTGACGATCGACGTCGCCGACCCGGCGCACGGCTCCGTGTCCGTGAACGGCAACGACGTGACGTACACGCCCGACGCCGGCTGGTCGGGCGCCGACACGTTCACCTACACGGTCTGCGACGCCGACGAGGCGTGCGACACCGCGACCGTCACGGTGACGACAGGCTCGGTGAGCAACGCGCCGCCGGTCGCCGACGCGGGCGACGACCGCACGGTGCCGAGCGGGTCGCCTGTGACGCTCGACGGCAGCGGCTCGAGCGATCCCGACCTGGACGCGCTGACGTACGGCTGGACGCAGGTCTCCGGGCCCGCTGTGACGCTGGCCGGCGCGGGGACGGCGACGCCGTCGTTCGGCGGCGTGACCGGGCCGGCGACGCTGACGTTCGAGCTGACGGTCTCCGACGGCACGCTCACCGCGACCGATACCGTGACGATCGTCGTCGCGGCGGCGGAGCCCGCGGCCGAGGCGCCCGACTGCGACAGCGTGAGCGTCACGTCAGGCCCCGGCGGCATCGTCGTGACCCTCCCCTGCGACGGCGACGCGGGCGCGACCGTCGAGGTCGTCGACGGGCCCGCGCACGGCGACGTCGAGGTGCTCGACGACGGCACGGTGCGGTACGTGCCCGACGACGGCTTCACGGGGACCGACCGGTTCACCGTGCGGGTCTGCACGGCGGCGGGATGCACCGAGTCCGTCGTCACGGTGACGGTGCCGGCGCGGACGCGGCCGCGCGCCGTACCCAGCCTCCCGGCGACCGGCGCCGCGACGGACGCGCTCGTCTGGGCGGCGCTGGTGCTGGTGGTCGTGGGTACGGCGCTGCAGCGCGGCGCGGCGGTCAGTCGTCGCCGCCGCAGTTCTCCTTCCGCGTCGTGACGGTGCCGTCGGGGTACCAAGCCGTCGTCGACGGTACGCACACGACGCTGACCTGCTGGCGCGTGTCGGCGAGGTACGTCTCGCCGAAGGTGGCCGGCCCCGGCGTCCCGCCCGGCCACGTGTTGATCGACAGCTCCTGACCGTCGACGCGGAACAGGCAGGTGCCGGCGACGTTCCTGGCGCCCGGTGCCACGGAGTCGATGCGCAGCACCAGCTCGCGGGGGTTGCCCGGCGTCGTCGGCTGCGTGTACCAGCGGCAGGCCGACTCGACCGGTCGGGTGCCGCCGTCGGCGAACGTCGTGACGTCGTGCGTGACGACGCCGGTGCCGGCCCTCTCGACGCAGGCGGCAGCGACCTGGCGCGGGACGCAGACGCCGGGGACCTCGACGTCGATGGCGGCGGCGTTCGGCGCGGTGGCGGCGAGTGCGAGCAGCACGGCCGGGACGAGACGCGGTACGGACATGTGGTTCCTCCCCTGAGTGGTACGCGGTCCGAGTGAGGAGCCGCGACGGGGAAGGCTGGTTCGGCGGACCTGGACGGCGCAGCCGCGGCGGTGACCGCTACGCCTGCCCGGTGGGGTTGGACCCGCAACTTAGGGGGACCTAACATGGAGACCGGCCCGCGAGAGGACGTCCCGTGATCATCTGCCACTGCCACGTGGTCAGTGCGCGCGAGGTGACGCGGGCGATCGACGACGGCGCGCACTCGATCGAGGACATCGGCGAACGCTGCGCGGCCGGGACCTGCTGCGGGGGCTGCCACCCCGAGCTCGAGCGGCTACTGTGCGAGCGGGCAGAGCGGATGGCCGGCGCCGGCGCCGGGCACCGCCCGCTGGCAGGGCTACTCGGGTGGAGGCACGGTTGAAGGGCAACAAGGACGTCGTCGAGCTGCTCAACGAGGTGCTGACCGCCGAGCTCACGGCGATCAACCAGTACTTCATCGACGCGAAGATGCTTCAGAACTGGGGCTACCTGCGCCTCGCCGAGCACTTCCGCGAGGATTCCATCGACGAGATGCGCGACGCCGAGAAGCTCATCGACCGGATCCTGTTCCTCGACGGCATGCCCAACCTCCAGCGCCTCGGGACGGTCCGCGTCGGCGAGACCCCGCGCGAGAAGCTCGAGCTGGCGCTCACCGTCGAGCTCGAGGCCATCGAACGCCTCAACCGGTGCGTCGCCAAGGCCGTCGAGGTCGGCGACAGCGGCAGCCGCGACCTGTTCGCCGAGATCCTGCGCGGCGAGGAGGAGCACGCCGACTGGCTGGAGACGCAGCTCGAGCTGGTCCGCCAGCTCGGCGACGTGGCGTACCTCGCCGAGCACCTCGGCTGAGCCCTTCCGTGACGCTCCCCGACGGCGCCGGCGAACGCCCGCCGGCGATGCCGCGCTGGCGAAGGCGTTCGCGGTCGTGACGGCGGTCGTGCTCGTGGTGTTCGTCGTCGCGCTGCTCTCCGGCGGAGAGCACGGTCCTGGACGCCACTGACCTCGTGCTGATGCCGCCGCGGGTCCGCAAGGCCGCACTGACGGCGCACGTGACGGCGTCGGTCGGGTGGCTCGGCGCCGTGACGGCGTTCCTCGCGCCGGCCGTCGCGGGCGTGACGAGCGACGACGCGGAGACCGTACGCGGCGTGCGGAACGCCTCGGACCTGCTCGGCCGCTACGTCGTGCTGCCGTTCTGCGTCGCGTCGTTGCTCACCGGTCTCGTCCAGTCGCTCGGCACGACGTGGGGGCTGTTCCGGCACTACTGGGTCACGAAGCTGGTCGTCAACGTCTTCGCGACCGTCGTGCTGGTGCTCGTCGCGACCGTCCTGTCCGTCTTCAAGCCGCGCGGGCTGACGCCGTACGGCTGGCGGGTCACACGGCAGTGATGCACGCCGACGAGGTGCCGGTCTCCGCGGACCTCGTACGCCGGCTGCTCGCGGCACAGCTCCCTTCGTGGGCGTCGCTGCCGCTTTCGCGGGTCGAGTCCGACGGCACCGACAACGCGATCTTCCGCCTCGGCGACGAGCTGTCCGTACGGCTGCCGCGCATCCCCTCCGCGGGGCGGCAGGCGGCGAAGGAGCAGCGCTGGCTGCCGCTGATCGCGCCCTCGCTGCCGCTGCCAGCACCCGTGCCGGTCGTCGTCGGCGTCCCCGGCGAGGGGTACCCGTTCCCCTGGTCCGTCTGCCGCTGGGTGCGCGGCGCGCCGGCGACACCGGAACGGATCGGCGACCCGTACGCCGCGGCAGTGGACCTGGCGGCGTACGTCCGCGCGATGCACGCCGTCGACCTGCCCGGCGGGCCGCCACCCGGCGACCACAACTTCGGCCGGGGCCGCCCGCTCGCCGAGCGCGACGGGTACTTCCGCTCGGCGCTCGCCGAGCTGGGCGGCGAGCTCGACGTGGCCGCCGCGACCGAGGCGTGGGAGGCGGCGCTGGCCGCGCCGGTGTGGGACCGGCCGCCGGTCTGGGTCCACGGCGACCTCCACGCGGGCAACGTCCTCGCCGACGGCGGGCGGCTCAGCGCGGTGATCGACTACGGCGGGCTCGGCGTCGGCGACCCGGCGGTGGACGTGATGCCGGCGTGGACCTTCGTGGCGCCGGAGGCGAGGGAGACGTTCAGGAACGCCCTCGGCTACGACGACGCGACGTGGGCGCGCGGCCGTGGCTGGGCGCTGTCGATGGGGCTCATCGCCCTGCCGTACTACCGGACGCGCAGCCCGGCCATCGCCGCGATGTCGCGGCACTGGATCGACGCGGCGCTGGCCGGCTGAGGAACGCCGGGTCAGCACAGCGACGGCGCGCGCTCCCGCGTGTCCTTCGGTTCGCTGCCCTCGACGAACGCGCCGACGAACCGCTGGTCGCCCCACCACACCGCAAGGTGCACCCGCGGAATGCCGCCGACGTCGCGGACGACGAAGTCCGCCTCGTACGGCTCGCCGTCCGGCCGGACACCGCACGCGCGCAACGCCCTGAACTCTCCGAAGGACTTGCTCCGGACCACACGCGGCGGCGTTGCCGGGACCGCCGACGGCCCTCCGGCCTGCTGCCACTGGTGCTCGCACATCGTCGTGCCCTGCACGTCGGAGCAGTACGCCCTCGCGTCCCTGCGCTGTGCCTGCTGGACCTTCGCCGCCAGCAGCGCGCGGGCCTCGGCGTCACCGATCGCGGACGAGCGCGCAGCGGGCCTGGGTGCATCCGGCCGGTGCGCATCCGGCCGGGCCACCGCGAACGTCACCCCGGCCATGACCAAGGCTCCGGTGACGACCGCCACGACCGCCCGGCGCCTCCCCCGAGGTGTCATGCCGGGAGGGTAGTGGCGGCCGGGCGGTTCTCCCGCGCGCCACGACGCGCGCGGGAGGACGTCCGGTTCCGCCGCTAACCGACCCACTGCCCCGACCACGGGCTCCAGAGCGGCGTTCCCTGGCTGGTCACCGTGAAGACCGGCGTCTTGAGGGCGACGTACCGGTACGTGTTCGCGCCGACGTCGTCGTTGCCCCACCAGTTCGACGCGTGCTGGCCGGCGTTCTGGAACATCCTCGGCCCGTAGGTCTCGCACGACGTGCGGGCCCAGCTGTACGCGGCACCGACCTTGACCGGTTCACCCGACGCGATGCTGAGCTCGTGCGAGCGCGTCGTACATCCCTCCGTGGAGGAGTACGTGGCGGTGGGTGCGCTCTGGCCGTCGCGGTACTGCTGCGGGGCTCCGCCGTCCCACCACGGCTGCGAGTGCACCCAGAGCCTCGCCATCCGGTCGCCGCTCATCGCCGTGCCGCTGGCGTCCATGTGGAACTGCCAGTACGAGCGGCCCTTGTAGGTGTCCATCACCTGGTGGTCGAGCTGCCAGCACACCGTGCGCTGGTACCGCGGATGTTCCGCGTCCGGACCCGCGACGAAGAAGCAGTCCGAGGAGTGCTTGCCCCAGCGGCCGCGCTCCTTCGCCGCCGCGGCGGTGCTGAGGTCGTCCGCGGCGTCGCCCGCGTCGGTCGTGTCGACGGCGGGCAGGCCCATCGTCGAAAGCGGCAGCACCTCGTAGACGCCTACTTCACCGGTAGGCCGCACGACCACCTGCTCGGGCGCGTAGGTCAGCCAGGTGAGCATGCCGTCGGCGGTGTGGATGTTGTACGCGACCGCCTCGTTCTCGAAGAGGTATCCGCGCGACGCCATCTCCGCGTCGAGCCGCGCTTTCGCGTCCAGCAGCCAGGGCAGGGTCATGTCGGCGAGCTCTCCCACCTGCGCGAGCGTCTGCTCACCCAGCTGCGCGACGAGCGTCCGGTCGAACTCCGGCATCGTTCGCAGGAACTGGACGCCGACGGCCGGCACCGTGAACGTCTTGCTCTCCGGGTCCAGCGTCAACCAGACCGTTGCCACCCGCTTGAAGTAGAGCGGCGCGTCGTCGGTGCCCTGCCGTGCCGTCGAGACGAGGACGGTACGCAGACGCCCGCCCTCGGACGAGGCGCGGGCGACCAGCGACCCCGTCTCCGGTACGTCGAACGCGACGCTGCCCCGCGCATCCGCCACGGCCACCGCCAGCTCCCGCTCGGGCTCGTTCGCGCGCCCGACCGTGAGCCGGACCTCCGCGCCGCTCGCGGGGATGCCGCCGGGGAACACGACCGTGGTGGTCAGCACTCCGTGGGCGCTCGCGCTCGCCACCGGAGCGGCGAGAACGGCGAGGAGGAGCGACGACGCCGTGACGGCCACAGTACCCAGCGCCCTCCGTGACCTTCCGAGGCGCGGGCGCCGCTCCGAACGCGACGTGCCGTGCCGGTTCTGCTTGGTGCTGCGGAACTTCATGGCTCCTCCCGGAGCGCTGGGTCCCCGCAGGGACGCGGCCGCAACGGCTCCCCCGTGGCGGTTTTCGGGCAGGCCGGACGTGGCCACGGACGTCCGTGGCGGTTCGACGCAGAGATCGGGACCGGTGACCGGGACGCCTCCCCCGTGGGGCCCCGGTCACCGGCGCTTGGTCAGCGCGGAGAGCAGAACTCCGCGCCGCGCAGGATCCAGCCGCCGTTCGGGAACGACGGCGTCCCGTCGGCGAGCTGCGCGGGGGCAGGCACCCACCGGAGCGTCGCCCAGACCTGCCCACGCCGTCGTACGCGGTACGACTTGACGCGCGCTCTGGGGTAGCCCGCCTGCTCGACGACGTCGCCCGCCAGCCTGTCTGCCCCGAGGCGGTTGAGTGTCATTTGCTCCGGACGCCCGTACTCCGGCTCCTCCTCACCGGGCGGCGGTAGGACGACCGCACTCGCGGCGACGTCCGGCTCAGGACCGGCGGGATCCGGTGGCGGCGGCGTGCACGACAACGCCTCGGAGACGTAGTAACCCTCGGGATCGACGATCCGTACGGAGCCGGTGAGCTTCCTGCCGCTCGCGCGCGACCGGCAGGTCAGCGGTACTCGCCCGGGTGGGTCGAGGAGCGTGACAATCTCCGACGCCCCCGCGGCGAGGGTTCCATGGGACCGGCCGGGGGTGGACCACTCGATGGCGTCCTTGCGGTCGTTGACGAGCTCGAGCGTCGCGCCGTCGACGTAGGCATCCACGGTGCCTCTGGTGACCTTGATGCCGTGAGCGCCGCAGGCCGCCGTAACGCCCATGTACCCCACAACTTGTCCCGCTGCGAACCCGGTGTCCCCGTCGACGACGACCTTGCGCGCCGTCGGGTTCGGGGCCTCGCGAGCGTCGGGCGCGGCGGGCAGCACCGCGAGCACGGCGACCACGGCACCGGTCACCACCGCGTTACGACGGCGGCGGCGTTCGGCGATCCGGCGCATCACGCCCGGCAGCCGTGCCGGCTCCTCGGGCAGCCCGGCGCCCGCGACGGCGAGGCTCCGGCGCAGCAGGTCCTCGGACAGGTCGCGGTTCATCGGTCCCTCCCCTCGGACGCAGGAACGTCGCGGTGGTCGTCGGCGAGCAACGCGCGCAGCGCCTTCAGTCCCCGCGACGTGTGCGTCTTCACCGAGCCGGCCGAGCACCGCATCACGTCGGCCGTCTGCGCCTCGGACATGTCCTCGAGGTAGCGCAGGACCAGCGCGGCGCGCTGGCGGGACGGCAGCTGCCGCAACGCCGCGACGAGCACGTGCCGGTCGATCACCTCGCCGGTGCCCTCGGTGCCGGCGCGGTCCGGAAGCTCGGCGACGGGGATCCCTTCGCGCCGGTTCCGCCGCCACGACGACCGGCCGCAGTTCACGAGCGTGCGGAGGACGTAGCCGTGGGCGTTCCCCGCTGTGTGGTCGAGGCGGTCCCAGCGAGGGAACACGCGCGCGAGTGCCGTCTGGACGACGTCCTCGGCCGTCCGCGGGTCACCGGTGAGCAGGTACGCGACGTGCAGCAGGCCGGCGCCACGCTCCCGGACGTACACCGCGAAGTCCGGTACGGCCACCGCGAGCGAGGCGGTGGACACGTCGATGGGCAGCGCGGACATACCGGTATCTACTGCCGGCGACGGCCCGCGGTTGACACGCGGCCGGGCGCTCCCGCGCAGCAGGGAGCCGCTGCCCGCGCGCATCTCAGGACTCGCCGTTCGGACCGACCGTGACGACGGTCCCTGAGTGCTCGTTCGCCCACGCGTCGAACTGGCTGTCCGTGGGGTCCCAGTCGTACTGGTAGGGGCCTTCCTCGACCGGATTGCCGTCGTTGTCGATCGACGCCCACGGTGAGTTGAACATCACGCAGGTGCCTTGATCGACCCCCCACGTACGAGAGGGAGCCGCGTCACCGAGCGCGTCCCACGGACGCACCTCCGAGTCGAAGACGAGCGCTCCGTCTCCCATGTCGTACATACGCAGGCGAGGCAGCTGGTCGTTGGTGATCACGCCGCGCTGGGTGCCGGGCAGGCGGCAGATGATCGCCCCGAAGAACCACGTGTCAGGGTCTCCACTCGGAGGCGACGCGATCAGCTTGATGCACCATCCGGCAGGGCCGAACGTCCATCCGAGACTCGAGGCGCAGACCAGCCCGTCCGGGGCGCCGGGGTCGAAGACGACCGCGTCGAGGGCGTCGACCGGATCCGGCGCCCCGTCGACGTGGAGGGTCAACATCGGTGTCCGGAGCACCGAGGGCGACGGGGCCGGCGCCGCGGACGTCGCCAGGGGGGACGGCGGCCGGCTCGCGTCGGCCGGGCGCGGAGCGTACGACGGGTCGACGTCGCGCCGGGGCGGATGGCTGTTCGTGAGCGGCGGCCGGCGCGCGGGCTCCAGGGAGCGCCAGGACTCGCCTCCGGACCATGCGAGCGCAGTGAGAACGGTCGACGCGACACCCGCCACCGCGACGACGACGGCCCGGCGTCGATGACGGCGGATCTCCGCCGCGCGACGCCGGGTCGCTTCCAGCGCGCCCGGACGAGCCGGCAGGCTGCGCGCCGGGGGGATCATCCAGAGGTCGCTGTCAGGCATGCCCGTCCTCCAGGACTCGGGCGAGGCGGGCCCGCGCCTCGGAGAGCTGCCACTTGACGGTCCCCGAACGCCGCCCCACCACGGCCGCGACCTCCGCTACCGGAAGGCCCGCGAAGTAGTGCAGCCACACGACGGTCCGGTAGCGGAGGGGAAGCGCGTCGACGGCGAGCCGTACCGCGATGTCGGCCGTCGTCGGGTCCGACGGTGCGGTGGTGTCCTCGGGCAGTGGACGGAGGCGTTCGCGCCAGGCCTCACGGACCAGATTCGTGGCGATGCGGTAGACGTACGCGCGCGGCTCCCGGACGCGGAGCCAGCGGGCGAGCAGGCGCGCGAACGCCTCCTGCGCGATGTCCGCGGCCAGGTCGCTGTCGTCGACGAGTCGCCAGCAGTACCCGGCGACATGCGGGTACTCGCGCTGGAAGAGCTCGTCGAACGAGTCCACCCGTTCCCCCGTCCGCGTTCGCGGTACTGCCTCGGCGCTGGCGGTCACACCGAGAAGAGTGCGAACCGGTACATGTGGTTGGAAAGAGTAGCCACGTGCATCGCGCACCCCGGCGGCGCGTCCGGGACTTCGTGCCTCCGCACCGTCGTCCCGTCGTGGCGGGCGCCAGGTCCTGGATCGCGCGGAACCGGCTGGGACAGAGCGATTTCGACCGGTTTGCGCCCGGTGTCGTACTCCCGCTGGCCCGTTCGGGCGAACCGGCTTACAGGGACGCCGGACCCGTCTTAGAGTGCTCGAACAATTTCCACACAGGGGACCGTCCCTCAGGGGGGCTCGTTGCGTCGCGCTCTGACGTCGTTCGTGATCGTGGCGGTGGGGGCCGCCGTCCTGGCGCTGCCTGCCTCGGCGGGGGCGATCGACCCGCCCACGGTGCGGGTCACGCCCGGCGCGTCCTCGGTCGTGGTCGGCGGCTCGCGCCAGCTCACCGCGACCCTGGCCAACGTCACCGACACGTCGGTCACGTGGTCGGTGCTGCGCGGCCCCGGGTCGGTCAGCCAGACGGGTCTCTACACGCCGCCCGCGACGTACCCCGCAGACCCGGTCGCGGTCGTCCGCGCGGAGTCGGTCGAGGCGCCGGGCGTCGTCGGCGACGCGGTCGTGACGATCGCGAGCGGCGTGCCCGGTGGCGCGTTCGGCGCGGAGGTCGCGACGGGCCACGACGGCGGCCAGGACACCGACATCGGCGACGTGACCGGCGACGGCGTCGCCGACGTCGTCGTGCTGGAGAACTGCTGCAACCTGCTCAGCACATGGCGGTTCGTGACCCTGTCGTGGAACGGCACCGGCTTCACGAAGACCGCGACGAACTACGCCAACACCAGGGCGGCCGACGGCTTCACCGCGACGAACGACTTCGTCCTCGACCTCGAGCTCGGTGACCTCGACGAGGACGGGGACCTCGACATCTACGTGCCGTTCGGGTCGGCGCAGGCGCAGACGTGGCGCTACCAGGTGTGGCGCAACAACGGGACCGGCACGTTCACACCCGACGCGAAGGTGCCGACCACCGGGGGCGCACGCTCCGGCGCCAGGGCGAAGCTCACCGACTTCGACGGCGACGGCCACCTCGACGCGGTACGCCTCGAGCACTTCGGCAACGTCCTGCTGGAGACCGGCAACGGCGACGGGACGTTCGACGCGCCCGTGCTGCTCATGTCGACGTTCAACGCGACGATGTTCAGTGTCGGCGACCTCACCGGCGACGGCCGTCCCGAGGTCGCGGTCGGCATCAACACCACGACGAACGTCACCCAGGACGTCTTCGAGGTCGGCATCAACAACGGCTTCGGCTCGATCGCGAGCGAGGTGACGTACACCACCGGCGTGGACGCCGAGCCGTACATCGCCGAGGTGACGGGCGACGGCTGGAACGACCTCGTCGTCGCCGTCGGCGGCGAGTCGTTCTCGAACCCCGCGAACTCCCCCAAGCTCGTCGTCTTCCCGAACCTCGGCACCGGCACCGGCGCGATGAACACCACGTCGGTCCTCGCGGCGTCGATGCGCCCGCACGACCTCCAGGCGGTGCACCTCGACGACGACGGCCTCCTCGACCTTGCCGGCGGCACGTACCGCGGGCCTGTCCTGCTGCGGCGTACGGGCGCGGGGACGTTCTCCCAGATGCACGCCGCCTCACTGCCGCTCACCCCGCACCACGTCACCGTCGGCGACGTGACCGGCGACGGACGGGCCGACGCGTTCGCGAACGGCGACGACGACTCGCGCTTCTGGCCGGGCTCGGCGGACCCAGCGCTCGCGTTCGAGGTCGACCCGTACGTCACGCACGTCAACGCGACGCTGACCGCGCAGTTCAGCGCGTCGCTGCGCAACGTCACCGCGGAGCCGAAGCTCACATGGACGGCGTCGCGCGGGACGTTCGGCGGCGACTTCTTCGACAAGAGCACGTACACCGCGCCGTCGAGCGCGAGCCCGACCGGCACGCCGGTCACGATCACCGCGACGATCACCGGTACGTCCACGAAGGCCACCCGCGCGATCACGGTCATGAACGACAAGTTCCAGGGCCCGTCGCCGAGCGCGCAGAACACCCGCCAGATCGTCCGCGACCCCGACTCCCCCACGACGCTGTACGCCGCCACCGCGGCCGGCGTGTACCGCTCGACCAACAGCGGCGGGTCGTTCGCGCTGCTCGGCACGACCGCCACGACCGGCACCGACACGAAGGCGCTGACGGTCGTCCGCGACGGCGCGACGGCGCGGCTGCTCGCGGTGTTCGGCACGACGCTCTACAAGTACGACCTCACGACCGTCACCGACTGGGTCTCCACCGGAGTCACCTCTGCCGCAGCCGTTTCCGCCGCTCCCGGCACGTCCGTGGCGTTCGCCACGTCGGGCGGCGCGGTGCGCGTCAGCACCGACGGCGGCGACACGTTCTCCGCGCTCACCGGCGACAGCCTCACCGTCGTCAACCGGCTCGAGGCGATCGACGGCACGTCGTTCTGGGCGACCCGTACCAGCGCGCCGTACGTCGTCTCCGGCGCGGTCACCGGCACGACGCTCGCGCTCACGAGCCGCGAGACGCCGGCGGCGTTCCCCACGAACGCGCTGACCGTAGACCCCGGCGACCGCGCGGTCGCGTACGTCGCGACGGCCGACGCCGCCAACCCGCTCTACCGGTGGGACGCGGGCACGTGGACGGAGCTCTCGCCGCCGCACCTGCTCGACAGGCTCGCCGTGTCGCCGACCGGCACGCTGCTCGCGCTCAACACCGGCGGTGTCCCCGGCTGGGGCGGCAACGCGATCTACAAGTCCCTCGACGGCGGCACCACCTGGTACTCCCTCAACCGAGGCTTCCCCAACGGCACCTCGCTGACGACGATCGCGCACCGCGCCGACGGCCTCGACCTCGTCGGCACGTCGGGCGGCATCTACACACCGGTCGAGCAGGTCCCTCCGGCGGCACCCGAGGTCACAGCCGGCCCGAGCGGCACGACGTCGCCGGGCGGGGCCAACGCGTTCTCCTTCACGTTCGGCACGGTCGCCGACGCGGCGTCGTACCTCTGCGCGCTCGACGACACGTCGTGGGCCGCGTGCACGTCGCCGAAGACGTACTCGGGCCCGCTGTCCGACGGCAGCCACACGTTCTCCGTCGTGGCGCTCGACGCGAACGGCAACGAGAGCGCGCCCGGCACGCGCACGTGGTCGGTCGACGCGACGCCCGCGCCGGTGCCGTCGATCACCGGCGGCCCGACCGGCCTCGTGAACACGACGTCGGCGACGTTCGACTTCACGCTGTCCGGCGACGCCGTCGGCGCGACGTGCGCGCTCGACAACGCGACGCCCGCGTCGTGCACGACCGGCACGTCGTACTCGTCGCTGTCGCAGGGCGCGCACACGTTCTCCGTCCGCTCGGTGGACCCTGCGGGCAACGCCTCGGCCGCCGCGATCCGCTCGTGGACCGTCGACTCGGTGCCGCCGTCGTGGTTCGGGTGGTGGAACGTGCCGCAATGGGTGTCGGCGTCGTCGTCGGCGTTCTTCCAGTGGCAGCCGGACGCGAGCGCGACCTACGCGTGCACGCTCGACACCTCGCCCGTCTCGTGCTCGTCGTCGTCGGCCTCGCTCAACGGGCTGACCGAGGGGAGCCACACGTTCGCCGTCGTCGCGAGCGACGGGGCCGGCAACACCAGCGGCGACTCGTACACCTGGACCGTCGACCTCACGAACCCGGACCCGCCCGCCATCACCGGGAAGCCCGACGTGTCGACGACGGCCACGACGGCGTCGTTCACGTTCGCGTCGCCGTCGTCCGACGTGTCGTACTACCTCTGCAGGCTCGACACCGGCGGCGAGTTCTGGTGCAACGGCTCGCAGGAGTACTCGAGCCTCGCCGCCGGCGCGCACACCTTCACGGTGAAGACCGTCGACCAGGCCGGCCGGCAGAGCACCGCGACGACGTACGAGTGGACGATCGCGGTCGGGGTGCCATCTCTCACGGGCGGCCCGACGGGCCTCGTGAACTCGCGGACCGCGGCGTTCACGTTCACCGGGCTCGAGGGCGCGACGTTCGCCTGCTCGCTCGACGGCGCGACGCCCGCGTCCTGCGTGAGCGGTGTGACGTACACGGACCTCGGCGACGGTGCGCACACGTTCGCCGTCACGCAGACGAAGAACGGCGCCACGTCGTCGGCGGCGACGCGCGAGTGGACCGTCGACGCGACCGCGCCGGCGTCGCCCGAGCTGACCGCCGTGCCCCCGCTGCGGACCAAGAACACGGCGGCGGGGTTCGCGTGGACGCCCGACGACGCGCTGACGTACACGTGCGCCCTCGACGGCTCCCCCGTCACCTGTGGCACGGGCGCGTACGCGGCTTCGGGCCTGGGGCAGGGCACCCACGAGTTCGTGCTGACGGCGCGCGACGCGGCGTCGAACGCCTCGACGGCGTCGTACTCGTGGACCGTCGACACGACCGGCCCGACCGTCTCGATCTCGTCGAAGCCCGGTGTACGCGTGGCGTCCACGTCGGCGTCGTTCGAGTTCGGCTCGGCGGCGTCCGACCTCGCCGGATTCACGTGCACGCTCGACGGCGTGGCGACTGCCTGCACGTCGCCGCGCAACCTGTCGTCGCTGGCGCAGGGCGAGCACACGTTCTCCGTCGTCGGCACCGACGACCTCGGCAACGCCGGCGCCGCCGCCACGCACACGTGGACCGTCGACACCGCCGGTCCCGTCGTGACGTTCACCGCGACGCCGCCGCTGTTCTCGAACGACTCGTCGCCGGCGTTCGACTGGGGTACGACGGACGCCGACGTGGCGTCGTACTCGTGCACCATCGACGGCCTCACCGACTCGTGCGGCGAGCTGGATCTGTCATCGCTGCCGGACGGGCAGCACTCGTTCTCCGTCGTCGCGAGCGACGACCTCGGCAACGCCGGCGCGCCCGCGACGCACACGTGGACCATCGACACGACGGCGCCGGTGACGGCCATCGCCACGCCGTCGTCGGTGCTGAACCCGTCACACGTCGTGTCGTGGAACGAGCCCGTCACCGGCGTCACGACCGCCGCCGTCCGCCTGCTGCTCACGGGTACGGCGACGGCGGTCCCCGCGACGCTGACCTGTCGTACCGGCGAGAACGCCGCCGTCGCCTGCGCGTCGGGCTCGGCGCGCAAGGCCGTGCTCGTTCCGACGGCTCCCCTCACTCCGGGCCAGCTCTACACGATCTCGGTCGGTGGCGTGAACGACCTCGCGGGCAACGCGACCACCGGCACGCGCGGCTACCGCGCGAGCACCAGCGAGCAGGAGAACGGCCTCGCCGCGAAGCCCGCGTGGCGCAAGGCGTCGTCGAGCGTCGCGCAGGGCGGGTCGTTCTCCGTGTCGGACCTCAAGGGCGCGACGGCGTCGTACGTGTTCACCGGCACGTCGATCAGCTGGTACGGCCTGCGCGGGCCGTCGTACGGCACCGCCGACGTCTACGTCGACAACGTGCTCAAGGCGTCGAAGGTGAGCTTCTACTCGCGTACCTCCGGCGCGCTCGCGCGCAGCATCACCGGCCTGTCGAACGCGAAGCACACGCTGCGCATCGTCGTCCGCGGCGAGAAGGGCTCGACGTCCGGCACCGGCACCAACGTCGCGGTCGACGCGTTCAAGGTGGGCGGCGTGCTGTCGGCGTCGCCTGTCGTCACCTTCGCGTGGGCGCGGCGGTCCGCGGCGTCGGCGAGCTCTGGGGCGTACGCCGTCGAGGACTCGGCGGGCGCGACGTTCTCGATGTCGTTCCGCGGCCGCACCATCGACTGGGTCACGATGCTCGGCCCGTCGATGGGCAAGGCCGTCGTGTACATCGACGGGGTGAAGAAGGGGACGTACGACAACTGGGCGCCGGCGACGAAGTACGGCTACGCGCGCCGGTTCAGCGGGCTCACCGACAAGGTCCACACCATCAAGATCACGGTGCTCGGGACGCGTCGGACGGGAGCCACGGGGACGAACGTCGTCGTCGACCGCTTCGGCATCACGCCGTAACGAGCACGACCAGCTTGTCGGCGGCGGACTCGGCGCCCCAGACCTCGCCGGGCCGGCCGTGGATCTGGCGGACGTTCGCCGGGTCGGTCGGCAGCGGGTACGACGTGAACCGCTCGGTCTCCGGGTCGAAGCGCACCAGCGCGTTCGACCCGAAGTCGCTGAGCCACACGACGTCGCGGTCGTCCACGTAGACGGCGTACGCCCGCGGTCCCTGGCCAGGCAGCCTCCATTCGCGCCAGCGCCGCGTCGCGGGGTCGTAGACGGCGACCTGCCCGGCGTCCCACTGGCTGCACCACACGCGGCCGCGCGAGTCCGTCCAGACGCGGCGGGTGCCCTGACCGGCAGTCGGCGGGCGCAGCACCGTCGCGCGGCCGCTGACGGGGTCCACGCGGGCGACGTGGTGGCCGGCGAGGGAGGCGTACCAGACGGTGCCGTCGGGGGTGACCGTGATGCCGTACGGGCCGCGGCCATCCGGCGCGTCGTACACCTCGACCTTGCCCGTCGACGGCACGACGCGGCCGTAGACGCCACCCTGGCCTGTGAACCACACCGTGCCGCGGCGGTCCACGACGGGGGTGTTGAGGTTCGCGCCGGCGCGGCTCGGCGGCAGAGGGAACTCGCGCAACCGCAGCGTCTTGGGGTCGACCGTGATGATGGCGTTGCGGCCGCTGTCCGTGACCCACGGGGCGCCGTCGGCGTCGAGCACGACGCCGTGCGGATGCGAGCCGTCGCCCAGTGGCACCTCGACGATCCGGCCGTTCGCCGGGTCCAGGCGGCCGACCTCGCCGGAGCGCTGCGCGGTGTACCAGACCTTCCCGTCGGTCGCGACGGCGACGTCGTGCGGTCCCGAGCCGGCGGGCACGGCGTACTCGCGGAACGCGGGTCCCGACGGAGCGGCGGTGGCCGGGGTCGTGGGCGCGGACGCGGGCTCGCCGTTCGCGCAGCCTGTGGCGAGCGCGAGGGCGAGGAGCGACGCGGCGAAGCGACCCACGCCGTCCACGATAGTGACGCGTACGATCCCCGCCATGGCGAAGCCGTCGGAGGTCCTCAGGTTCCTCGTCCGCAGCTCGAAGCGGGTGGCGGTGACCATCGTCGGCGCGGCGCTCGTTCTCGGGGGTGCCGCGATGCTCGTGCTGCCGGGTCCCGGCATCCTCGTCATCGCGGGTGGGTTCGCGGTGCTGGGCACCGAGTACGCGTGGGCGGCGATCGCGTTCCAGCGCACCAAGGACGCCGCCGCGACGGCCGGGCGCGTCGGCAAGAACGCCGCCCGCTCCGCGGCGCGCGGCGTCAGGCGTCGCGGGAAGTAGCGGCTGCCGCCGATGCGGCGGCTGGTACCTCAGCGGTGCTGCATCGCGTCCAGGCAGACCGCCATGGCAATGGCGAGCCGGCGGTCCAGCAGGGGCGAGGCAATCTCCAGCACGTACCGGTCGCGGATGCCCCACCGGCGAGTGTGCGACAGCACGGGATCTCCCGTTGACGACGTCCCGTCGAAGTGGAAGACCCACGGGACCGGAACGTTGTTGGCCTGCGGGATGAATCCCCACACCCTGCGCAGAATGGCGATGACGAGGTTGCGCTCCTGCACCGTCACGATGGGCGTGCCCGGCTGGTCGATCTCCCACGTCGACCGGAACAGGCTGCGGCCGCCCCTCTTGTGCAGAGTCCCGATCAGCGTTCCGGTCGCCGGGTCGCTGACCATCATCGCGGAGCTGATGTCGATCGCTCGGTCCGCCTGGATGGCGAGGATCGGCTGCGTCGCGCGCTCGTCGGAGAAGAGCGTGAACGACTCCCGCAACGTCAGCCGCTTCTGCTTCGCGTAGGCGACCAGAGCCCCTGGCTCTCCGTTGGCGTCGGCGAAGACGCGGTAGACGTTCTGGAATGGCGTGATCTTCTGCCGCATGTGGAAGCGGTCGCCGACGATCGCGTCTGCCGGCAGGGCCGGGTCGGTGGTCATGTCACGAATCTAGGCGATATCGGCTGTCGTCGACGCCGCGACCAGCGCAGCCGCAAAGCCGCCGGTCAGGCGTAAGCAGGGCCGGGTCAGGTCGGCGGAAAGAGCCGCCAGGTTCCCTCGGACACGACGTCGACCACACCGTCGGTGACCTTCACGGCGGTCTGGTCGTCGATGGCATACGTCGGCACGGGCAGCTTCGCGGCCCACTTCTCGGCGTTGGCCAGCGAGGCGTCCGGGTGGTCGGGGTTGTCGAGGTGCGGGATCACGGCGAAGTCGACCAGGCCGGCTCCCGCGGCCGTGACGAACGTCCTGCGGACCTCTCCGTCGGGTGTGGCGAACGCCATGTCCTCGGACGTGAGCGGCGTACCGCTGCTGCTACGCGGCTCGGTGTACGTCTCGCCGAACGTGGACGCCGCGGCCATGGCGCCGGCGCTCGTGCCTACGTACACCGATGCCAGCGAGGGCAGTACGTCTGCCAGGCCCGACTCCCGCATCCAGTAGCTCAAGTACAACGGATCGCCGCCCCAGAACAGCAGCGCGTCGGCGGCCCGCACCGTCGGGAGCCAGACGTCCTTGCTGATGCTCGGTAGGGCGGTCAGCTCCAGCAAGCCCATCGAACCCCAGCCCAAGCCGGTCAGCGTCGTTCCCATCTCGCCACGGATGAGCCCGGCCGCCAGCTCAGGGCCGCTCGAGAACGGGAGGATCGCGGTGGGCACGACCAGCGCGGCCGACTCGGCGATCGGCTTGCCGAGCAGGTCGACGAGCGCGTCGCGGATGCACGCGTTGCTGACGCCGGAGGAGGTCAAGAGCAGCTTCACGACGAGCACTCTGCCGCATCCACGCAGCGGAGGGCGTGAGATTCGAACCCACGTCGGGTGGCCCCGAAGCGGTTTTCAAGAGGGAAGATCAACTTCCGAGCGGGTCCGGGGCAGTTGGTGACACACCGCCCGAACCTGCGGTTTTGCAAAATCGGCTGTCGCCGCGTCCGGCCGAATCCGGGGGTGTCCGCGGTCACATGTGACCGCGATGTGACCGCACTTGCGGCTCGCGCACCCGTCGCGAGGCGCCTACGCAGATGCGCGGACAACACGGCGCAGGTCGGTGTCGTCAGTCGATACGGTCGCTACCAACGCGACGAGCGAGGGAGCCTGCGCCTGTGGAGCCGCTGACGCTGCGAGACGACGCTGTCCCCGATCTACTCGTCGTCGTTCGCCTCGGCTCCGTCACGCTGGCGGATGATGCGCTGCACAAGAGCGTCTCGGAGTGCCACGCTCGCTGGGGCATCTGGGGCTTCTCTGTGTTGGAGGTCCCCCTCGGCGACTACGAGCTTCTGGCGCGGCTTCGGCCGATCATCACGACCCGCCGGCTGCTCCTCGTCGCGGAAGGCCGAGCGTTGCTGGATGCCGGTTTCCCGCTACTGCCGACCCTCGACCACCCGCACTGGACCGTCGTCCTCGCCTCTCCTTCACCTGATCAGTTCGCCGCCGTGCGGCGCGTCTTCCACGGCCCGATCGAGAACCCAGCCTGGACAGGAAGGGGGTGAACCCTACGATGGTGAGCGTGGGATCAAGCACGTACGACCTCTGGTATGACGCCACGAGCGTCGGCGCGGACCTTGTGGTGGGCTGCTGGATTTCGCACGGTCCGCGCGCGAACGACTTGACGTTCGACCCGCAGCCAGGCGACGAAGTGCTACTAGGCGACGACGAGGAAGCACCCCTCCGCGGTCGGGTGATCCGTCGAACGGGCGACCGGGTTGAGGTCCAGGTTCAACTCCCGTCGCGTTCCCACGCCGTTGCGTAAGTTCGAACGGCATGGCCGCGGCCGCCGTCGTGCGAGGCAGCCGCAGCCGCTAGTAGCGCCGCCGGCACATGCCGCGTACGCCCAAGGCGGGCGAACTGCCCTCCACAGACCGCGATAGCAACCCGGCGCAAGGTTGCGACTACGCGCGCCCCGCGCTATGCCCCGAGAGCGCGACTACCCAGATACATGGAGCGTACAGAGTTTGGCTGTACATCCGTCACGCCGCCTCGAACGGCGATCAGTCTCGCGCGCTCTACAAGTCCGCGAACAATATTCTCCTCGTAAGTCGTGGCGATAATCTGCCGCATCCCGCGGCGGCTCACCACGTCCGCCAGCAGATTCGCAACGATCTTGCGGTGCCTTGGATCGAGGTGCTCAAGCGGCTCGTCGAGAATCAGCATCCGGCAGCGGGTCAACGTTTGTAGAACAACGATCCGCATCATGATTAGAGCGATGGTCTTCTGGCCACCGGAGAACGATTCGTAATCTAACTCATTTCCGTCAACAACCAGTGACACGTCGCCGTCGTCACTAAGTATCAGTTGTTCTCGGCCGGGCCACAGCCTTGACCAACGATCTTGGACTTCGCGGCGGATTGGTTCAAGGTGCATGTCCACCAAGTTGCTGACGGACATCTCTGCAGCTTCCGCAAGAGCCACGGCGAGGGCGTGGCGACGATACAGCGCTCGCGCCTGATCGAAGGCGTCGGCGCCGCTCTCGGCATCTGCAATCTCAGCGTTGAGCGACCGCAGTTCAACATCCAGTGCGACGCGACGCTCACGCAACTCATCAAGATCGGATGCTGGAACGTCGGCAACTTCTGACAGGTCGATTATTGGCCTGATCGGCGCAACAGGCGCATCGCCCGGAATCTCTACCGTCAAGAGCTTGTCTTCTAACAGCGCAAGCGAGGCCGCCTCCTGTTCGGCGTCCGCCAGCGCTGCTTCGACGGAGCGACGTCGATCAGCGTGCGCGGCGTGAGCCTGCTCGCGCGCGTGGTCATCAAACGGCCGTAGGCAGACAGGACACTCGTCTGAAGCGGCGACTAGGTCGGCATTCGACTCAAGAAGATCGCGCTCCGCCAACGCGCGACCGCGCCTCTGCTGAAGTGACTCCATCTGAGAACGAATCTCGGCGAGGGCACGGGAATGCGCCTCCTGAAGCGAGGCCGTGTCGAGGTGAAGGTCGCCGAGCAGTTCGACAAGTTGGGCTCTCGCGGCCTCAAGAGCCCGTTCGTGATGCGCGAGTCGAGCGTTAAACGCCACCAACTCCCGCTCATACGCCTCCTTGGTCGCGCGAGCGGCGATCGCGGATTCAGCGCTAACGAGACTATTCTTTACTGCCTCAAGTTCGTGCCGAACTTCTTCCGCGCGGCGCCGCAGCGCCTCCACAGAGTCGGCCTCCCTTCGCGCCGTTAGCCGGAGCGCGTCAGCCTCGCGCAAAGTGCGCTTCGCTAGTGGTGCGGCCGCCTCCGAAGCATTCCGTAGGGCCGTTAGACCGAGCATCCGCTCGATCTGAGTCATCCAGTTTAGGCGGAGCTCACGATCACGGTGCTCCCACACGACGGAGTCGTTCATGAATAGCAGTTTCGACGCGAGCGCGGCAGGCGCGCCCCAATACCTCTGCATAAGCGCATCGAGCAGCGCGTCGTCCCTAAGCTGCGCAAATTGGGTTACTACCTCAGGCGGCGCTTGTTCGAGTCGAATAGTGGATTCGATAGTCACGCCACCCCGCGGCTTAGGGGTAACAGCGCGCCGAACTCGGACGACCGCATCCTCTGTTTCGCAGGACGAAACGCTATCACCGGCAAACCGAAGACGTACATCAACTTCAGCTCGGCGGCCGAAGCGGAGACAGCGGGCCGCGTCAACCGCATGCGCGTGCGTACCGAATAGCGCAAACATCACGCCCTGAAGTAGACTCGTCTTGCCGACCGCATTCGGGCTCAAGACGAACACGCACGCGTCTTCAAAGTCGACGCTGACGCGCTCAAACGCCTTCCAGTTAACCAGCGTTACCGACTCAATCATCACGACTACCTCGGGGCGTCTGCCTTGCTATAATGGCCTCCAGCTCCTCGACATCGATAGAGCCTTCCTGGAGTTTACGAAGAGTCCGCGCAATCCATGCTGCATCACGCTTACTCAGGTTCATGCCCTCACGCTTGGCGTCAATGCGGACCGTTCTCGCTCGGTGAGCAACGCCCTCCACGGCTTGCCCAGCGGAGGTCGCCGTAGCCATGTCGATGTCCGACTGCACGTCCGCAAGCGAGTCTCCGGCCGGCGTTTTGGCTGCATCTTCCCACTTCGGAGTGACCGGGGCGAGATACTGTCGTAGGCATTCGACTATCGGAATTGGGGCTCGCAACCTTTGTGATTGTGCTCCCAGCACCGCGTCGTGCGCTTCGTACGCCGTCACGAGTATTGAGTCGAAGTCCTCACTAGATAGCCAGACTACCGCGACCGCATCAGCGTCCGGAAGGCGATCGAGAAGGGCGCGAGCAACAAGGCGCGCTTCCTCGAAGACGCCAACTGCGTCAGGCGCGGGGGCCGCACCATCTAGGGCAGAGACATAAATCCGAGCGTCCGCGCCGACGACGACGAAATCGGCCGGCCAGAACGTGTCGTCAGGACCCCACTTAGCGTCGGCTCGTGTCTCGTTGAACACTTCAAGCCCCATGTCTGATCGTGCGATCAGCGCCATGAGGCGGTGCAGCAAGCGTGCACGCCCAGGGGTTGGCCGGTCCGAGGTCATCGCGTTCATGGTGCACCCTCCTGGCTACCGAGGCGCCGAGCGGCACCCCGGGACGGGCTCGCGGCCCCCGACGGCAGCAGCCGCGGCACGGCGTCTCTGATCGCTTCGCGCATCCGAAGTTCCTTCTGGAGCCGGGTCGCCTGCGACACATCGGTCCGCGAGCGCTGGAACGCCACTTCGTTCTCGAAGATCACGTCGAGCTCGTCCTCGGTCAGCGCACCGCAGCCCAGGAACATGCCGAGCACCGAGTACGAGTTCTCAGCCCACAGTTCCACCGAGTAGTCGACCGCGAGATGTTGCGCCCACTTGAGGAGTACTTCGTCGTTGGTGACGATGATCACATCGCGCCCGGTCTCGGCAGCGTAGGCAACGGCTGCCGCGACCAGAGTCCTGTCCCGATCACCTGGCACGGGTTGGGCGCTTCCCCAGCACGGGTCTTCCGCCGCTCGTCGCGTCACGATGCCGTCCAGCGCGTCCGCCCTCACCGACGTCGCGTAGACACGGACAGTGCAGCCCGGGGCCGACAGGTCCAGTTCGGACGACCTGATCTCGTCGCTCGTCATCACTACGCGACCCGTAGTACACGAGTGCAGCGCGATCAGGCGATCGAACTCAGTGGCCTCATCGAGCCCGAAGCGGGCCGCTAACTCGTGCGCGGCGCGCGCGATGACAGTGATGTGACTCGTATCGACGGCGAAGCAGTAGCCCGAATCGCAGAGCGTCGGGAAACACTGATCGTCGCCCGCGCACGTACACGAAGCGATTGGGCGCACGCTGCCGGAGGCGATCGCGATTCACCTCCGCCGTCGGCTCCCTCGACCGAATGGCAGGGAAAGTGTGGCATACGGCTGCAACCGCGCCAAGGTGTTGGAGAGGCGGCCGAAAAACCGGCAGGAGAGCGGCGCGGGCCGCGCGCCTCGCGGGCAGGGCTCGTCCCTGCCCGCTCCTCCTGTCCGTAGGGGTCGCAGAGACATCCCTGGGTCTTAGGGGTCAAGCGGCGGGCGCTGCCGGCGTCGCGGTGTGGTGGGCCCAGG
>DATMES010000054.1 GCA_035556555.1 Frankiaceae bacterium | reverse complement strand
CCTTTTCCATCCTGACGGCGTGGTTGGCGCCGGGCTCAGTCGTTCTTTGAAGATCACTACGCGTGAGACCGGCTGCTGGGCTGCAGGGTTGGGCCGACGCGGGTGCGCGGGCGCCGCTCGTCCGGGGTTGACCGCCGTTCTGGTGGTGGTCCAGCGCCAAAGGGGCTCCCGCCCAGGACGATCCAGGCCCAGCGCGAGCCAGGATGGAAAGGGCTCCCGGTTGCGCTCAGGGTCAGCGGGCGGGGTCGCGGCAGACGTGGCCGTCGCGGGTGCTCGGGTCGGGCGGGCGGCGGTACGGCGTGACCCAGCCGGATCCCGGCGCCTTCGTCTGCGTGAACTCCACCAGCGCGTCCGCGAGCGCCCCGGCGATGCCCGCCCGCACCTCGGGCTTGGCGGCGAGCGCGGCCTCGTGGCGCGACGAGATGTACAGCGCCTCCGAGATGACGAACGGCCGGTGCGCGCGCCGAAGCAGGCCGTAGTAGTCGCCGCCGCTCTGGCTGACGCGGTACTTCGCGCCGGCGTCGCGGTCGCCGACCCACGGCCCGGGGAGGGTCTGCACGTAGCGGCGGAGGTGCTCGTAGACCAGTCCCGCGAAGCGCCGCCCCGACGCGTCGGCGGTCGAGCCGAACGTCTCCGTCCCCGGCGTCTTCCGCGGCCCGTCGGGCGAGGAGTTGAGGTGCACGGAGACGGCGGCGTCGGCGCGCAGCGCGTCGACCAGCGCCGCGCGGAACTCGATGGTCGCCTCGAAGTCGCGCTCCCGCGTGAGGACGACCCGGCCGACTCGTCCACGAAGCGCGTCGCGGACGCGGAACGAGATCTGGACGTTGCGCACCTTCTCCTCGTCGCCGTTCGGCGCGAGGGCGCCGCGCTGCGGCCCGCCGTGCCCCGGGTCGACGACGACGAGTACGTCCTTGGCCTTCTTCGGCAGCGCGCCGCCGCTGCCGGGCGGGATCGCGCGTACGTCGCGGCCGGCGAGCACCACGGGATGGCCGCACGGCGTGAGGACGCGCGGCGCGAGTGACGTACCGCCGATGCGGGGGAGCGTGAGGCCCGCGGCGAGGGTGCCGCCGGTGCTGATGCGCGCGACGCGCAGCGTCACGACGGCGCCGAGCGCGGGGGGCGCGGGGGTGGACTCGGACGTACGCGGCCAGCGCACGCCCGCACCGCCGAACGACGACGGCAGCGGCTTCGGCGCCGGGCTCGCGGAGGCGCTGGTGGGAGCGGGCGTGCTCGGTACGGCTGACGACGTGCTGGGGGACGGCGCCGTGGATGGCGTCGAGGTCGAGCACGCCGCCAGCGCGGCGAAGGCGGCAACGGCTCGCTTCACCTCAGCGGCCGTACCCCGCCGTCAGTACGTCACGCGCACCGCGTCGATCGAGACGTGGCCCGACCGCACGACGAGGCGCAGCGCGCGGGCGCCGCGGGTGGAGTACGTGACGACGTTCGAGAGCTTGCGCGGCGTGCGGACGGGCGCGTACGTGCTGATGCGCCGCACGTACCGGCCGCCGATGTAGACGTCGAACGTCCCGCCCTTGGGGTGCGCGAGGTAGATGACGTCGTACTTCGTGCCGGCGAGCATCTTGCTGAGGTACGCGCCGCGCGTGACGGAGCCGGAGTGCGAGCCGTACCAGTCGGCGCTGTTGCCGATGACGGTCCAGCCGCCCGACTTCGTGAGCGCGGTCTGGTCGAGCGGGACGGTCCAGCGCGGGCTGACGTACTGCGCGCCGCGGTTGCCGGCGCGGTCGACGGGCGTGACGCGGAGGACGTACGTCCGACCCGGCGTCAGCGTGATCGCCGCCGTCTTGCTCGCGGTGCCCTGGCGGGTCCAGACGCAGCCGGTGCCGAGCAGGTGCAGGCAGAGGTCGAACGTCATGCCGCTCGACGGCGCGGGGTCGGTGGCGTTCCAGCGCAGGATGGCGCGGGCGTCGTACGCGCGCGGGCTGATGCTGCCCGTCGCGACGGCCTTCTTCGTGTCGACGATGACGCGCACGGTGCCGACGCGACACTCCGCGCCGACGAGTGCGGCGACGGCGATACGGCGCTCGGCGTCGGGTGCCGGCGCGAACGTGTGCGTCGTCGGTGGGGTGCCGGCCAGCGTGCCGTCACACGTGACGGTGTTCTCTCCGACGGCCCAGCCGGAGACGACGCCGGGCGGCGGCGTGACGGTGAGCGGCACGGTGAGCGACTTCGTCACGGGCGGCGCGGCGACGACCGGGTCGCCGAACAGCGCGTCCGACAGCGGCCCCCACTGCGGCGTGCCGAGCCCGGTCGCCATGTCGTAGCCGGCACCGGCGGCGTGGAAGAAGTTGTAGCCCGAGGTCACGTCGCGGAACGACTGCGGGCTGGCGTAGATCTCGTCGTGGATGTCGCCGACGCCACTGGTGCGGCCCGCCGCGGACAGCGCGGACGCGAGGTGCCCCGCGAGCAGCGGAGCGCCCGCGCTGGTGCCGCCGCCGAGGACCCAGCCGCCGTACGTCGAGGAGTACGCCGCGAAGCCGCGCCGCGGGTCGGCCATCGCCGCGACATCGGGGACGAGGCGGGTCGTGGCGTCGCCGCCTAGCGTGCTCTGCCACGACGGCTTCGGGACGGTGGACGACGCGCCGCCGCCGCTGGCCCAGCCGTTCGTCGCGTCGCTCCAGACGCTCTCGGTCCAGCCGGCTCCGTCGGGGACGAGCGTGGTGCCGCCGACGCCGACGACGTACGGCGACGCGGCCGGGTAGTCGACGCTCGGCTCGGCGAGGTCGGGGTCCTCGTCGCCGCAGTCGTACGCGCCGAGGTCGCCCGACGCCGCGAACACCGTCGCGCCCGCCGCCACGATCCGCGCGAGCTGGACCTCGATGCCGTCGCGGGCGGCGGGGTCGAGGTCGGCGTCGCGTTCGCACATGCCCCACGACGTGCTCACGACGTCGACGAGCCCGGCGACGGCGTCGTCCGCGATCTGCTCGTAGAGCGGGATGGCCGACGCGAGGCCCTCGTCCTTGGCGAAGTACACGCGCTGCGCCGCCTCGGGCGCCGCGGCGAGGAGGACCTGCTGGTCCATCGCGACCTCGAACGCGCCCGGGTCCGTCGTCTCCGGCTCCTCGGTGCCGACGAGGACCTCGGTGAGGTCGGGCTGGTCGAGGCCGGACTCGGTGGCGTACGTGGCGAGGTCGGTGGGGTTCCACCCGGAGAACTGCACGGTCGCGATCGTCAGGCCGCTGCCGTCGCCGAGCGGGTCGACGTCGTACGCCTTCGCGAGGTCGGCGCCCGTGTAGCCGGTGGCGCGCGACTTCCACGCGCGGCGCGCGCCGAGGCCGGCGACACCGGCGACGTCGGGGTGGCCGATGGTGCGTACGACGTGCCGCGGGCCGCGCACCGAGACCGTCCAGTCGTTGGCGGCGGTGACGTCGAGGCCCTTGCGGAGGAGGTAGTCGAGGACGCGCGCGGTGCCGGTGGGGCGGGCCTGCGCGAGGGCGGCGCGGCGTACGGCGGGGGTGGCGCTGCCGGGCAGCGCGGCGGCGCGGGCGAGGGCGGCGCGGTCGCCGGGTCGCAGCGTCACGACGACGCTGACGTCGTCGGCGCCGCCGTCGGCGGCGTGCGCGCTCGTGGCGAGCACGGCGGTGCAGACAGCGGCCAGCACCGCGCGGCTGAGGGGGCGGCGCGTCATACCTGCATCATCGGCCCGAACGGGCGAGCACATGAGGGCATTCGGGCTAATCTTCGCGCCGTGCGCCTCTCTCCCGGTGACCCCGCCCCCGACTTCGCGCTGCCCGACGCCGACGGCAACGTCGTCCGCCTCTCGGACCTCCGCGGCCGCAAGGTCGTCGTCTACTTCTACCCGGCCGCGCTGACGCCGGGCTGCACCAAGCAGGCGTGCGGCTTCCGCGACTCGCTGGCTGATTGGGAGGCGGCCGGGTACGCCGTCCTCGGCGTCTCGCCGGACAAGCCGGAGAAGCTGGCGAAGTTCCGCGAGGCCGAGGGCCTGACGTTCCCGCTGCTGTCCGACCCGTCGCGCTCGGTGCTCGAGGCGTGGGGCGCGTACGGCGAGAAGTCCCTCTACGGCAAGACCGTCGTGGGCGTCATCCGCTCGACGTTCGTGCTGGACGAGGCGGGGGTCGTGGAGCGGGCGATGTACGGCGTCAAGGCGACCGGCCACGTCGAGAAGCTGCGCAGGGAGCTGGGCGTCTGAGTCCCGTGGAGCTCGACCCCGACCCGGCGGCGGCGCCGTTCACGCCGCGGCACGCCGCGCTGCGGGCGGAGGTGCGGTCGTTCGTGGAGACCGAGCTCCGGCCGTACGCCGAGCAGTGGGAGGCGGCGCGGGAGTTCCCCTCGTCGGTCTTCGCCTCGGCTGGGGCGGCGGGGCTCCTGGGGTGGAAGTACCTGCCGGAGCCGGACTTCCTGGCCGATGTCGTGGTGACCGAGGAGCTGGCGCGCTGCGGGTCCGGCGGCGTGGCCGCGGGGCTGGGCGCGACGAAGGACCTGGCGCCGTACTACGTCGCCCGTTTCGGCACCGATGCGCAGCGGGCGGCGTACGTGGACCCGTGCGTCCGCGGTGTCGCCGTGGCCGGGCTGGCGGTGACGGAGCCGGGTGCGGGGTCGGACGTGGCGGCGTTGACGACGCGTGCCGTGCGCGACGGCGACGAGTGGGTGCTGACGGGGTCGAAGGTGTTCTGCACCAACGGTTCCCGCGCCGACTGGGTCCTCGTGGCGGCGCGGACGTCGGACGAGCCGGGGTACCGCGGGATCTCGCTGCTGATCGTGCCGACGTCGGCGGCCGGGTTCTCGGCGTCGCGGATCCCGACGCTGGGGTGGCGTACGTCGCAGACGGGCGCGCTGTCGTTCTCCTCGGTGCGACTGCCCTCATCGGCGCTCCTGGGGGAGGCGGGCGAGGGCTTCGTCATGATCATGAAGTCGTTCCAGTGGGAGCGCCTCGCCCTGGCTGTCGCCTCGGTGTCCGCGGCGGCGGCGAACCTGTCGTCATGCCGTACGTCGTCGGAGGCGTGGCGCGGGCTGGCGGTGCGGGTGGCGGCGGTGCGCGCGCTGACCTACGACGCGCTCGAACGCCACCTCGCCGGCGAGGACACGTTGCGGCAGGTCAGCGCGGCGAAGTGGCTCGCGTGCGACCTCGACGTGGAGACGGCGATGCTGCGGGTGGAGTCTGGCGGTGGCGCGACGGCCGAGCGGGCGCTGCGCGACGCGCGGCTGGGTCCGATCGGGGGCGGCGCGCGCGAGGTGATGGCCGAGCTCGTGGCGCGGACGCTGCCGCTCGGGTAGCTGCCACGGTGGCCGGGCCGACACCCGTTCTCTGAAGATCATCACGCTCGAGACCGGCGCGCGAACGTCAAGGTTCAGAGGTCAGCCGCGGCCGAACAGGCCCTTGCGCTTCTTCGGCTGGTCCTTCGCGGGCGGCGCGGAGCGCGCGGGCGGGGGAGTGCTCGCCGGGGCGGAGGGCGCCGGCTCGTCGTCGAGACCGAGCGAGGTGAGCTCGCGCAGCAGCGCGGCGGTCTCGGACAGGCCGGCGCGGGAGCCGTTGGCGTACGCGGGCTCCGGGTCGGCCGGCGTCATCGGGCGGCCTTCGGGGACGTACTCGTCGGGTACGTACTCCTCGACCGTCTCGACGGTGTCGATGGCGGGGCTGTCGTTGAGGTCGCGGAGGAGGGCGGTGACCTCGAACGCGTTGACGGGCTCGGGCTCCGGGTCGGGCTCCGCGGCTTCGGCGAGGGCGCGCTCGGCTTCTTCGCGCTCGGCGGCCTCCCGGGCGGCCTCCTCCGCGGCGAGGCGTTCGGTCTCCTCGGCGGCGACGCGCTCGGCCTCCTGGCGGGCGGCCTCCTCGGCGGCGAGGCGTTCGATCTCGAGCCGGGCCTCCTCGGCGGCGACGCGGTCGGCTTCCTCGCGTGCGGCCTCTTCGGCGGCGAGGCGCTCGGCCTCGACCCGCTCGGCTTCCTCGCGTGCGGCCTCTTCGGCGGCGACGCGCTCGGCCTCGACCCGCTCGGCTTCGGCGGCGTCGGCAGCGGCACGTTCGGCGGCCTCGCGCTCCGCCTCCTGTCGGGCAGTCTCCTCGGCGGCAACGCGCTCGGCCTCGGCGCGCTCGGCTTCGGCACGCTCGGCTTCGATCCGCTCGGCCTCGGCACGCTCGGCTTCGATCCGCTCGGTTTCGGCGCGCTCGGCTTCGATCCGCTCGGTTTCGGCACGCTCGGCCTCGACCCGCTCGGCCTCGGCACGCTCGGCCTCGACCCGCTCGGCTTCGGCGCGCTCGGCCTCGACCCGCTCGGCTTCCTCGGCGGCGAGGCGTTCGGCCTCCTTGCGGGCGGCGTCGTCCGGCGTCTTCTGGCGGCGCAGCCGCGACCCGAAACGCTGGTGCCGCGCGGCCTCCGCCATCGCGTGCGCCTCGGCGAGCTCCGCGGCGGCGGCGGCGCGGCTGCGCTCCAGCCGTTCCTCCTCCTCGCGCGCGGCGGCGATCTCCTCGGGCGTGGGCTCGACGGCCTTGGGCGGCTCGGGCATGGCGACGGTCGGCAGCGCGTCGCCCAGCAACGCGCTCAACGCCTCCGACACCCGTGCCAGCGAGTCCCCGAACGGGTCCTCCGGCACGGCCGCCACCGCCGGGGGCTCCTCGACGGGTTCGGCCTCGGGCTCCGCCTCGGCGACCGGCTCCGGCATCGTCGGGAACTCCGGCTCCAACGACGCCCCGAGACCGAGCGACGGCAGGTCGGCGATGGCTGCGTTCAACGACGCGAGGTCGTCCCGGAAGTCGTTGCGCGGCAACGGGTCCTCGGTCGGCGCCTCCTCGGTCGGCGCCTCCTCGGCCGCGGGCTCCTCGACGACCGGCTCGGCCTCGACGACCTCGGCCTCCACGACCGGCTCGGGCTCAGCCTCCGCGACCGGCTCGGCCTCCGGCTCCGGCGTGGCGAGCAGCCGCGAGATCTCGCTCTCCGGCGCCTCGTCCTCGCCCGCGGGCCAGTCGCCCCCCTCGTTGAACGGCACCACGAGCGCGCTGCTGATCCGCGCCAGCGTGCTGTCGCCCTCGGCAGGCGCCTCCTCCTCGGACGAGCCGAACACCGATGCCAGCGCCGCGCCGAGCGGCGCGAAGTCCGCGTCGATCTCGGCGGGGTCCTCCTCGACGAGCGTCTCCTCGACGTCGAGGAGGCCGGCACCGACGAGCGCGTACACGATCTGGCCGGCCTCGAACGTCGTGAAGCCGCAGTCGCGCGCGAGCTGCGCGATCGAACGCTCCCCGTCGACCTTGCACAGCAGCGCCCACTGGTCCTGGTCGAGCGTCATCTCGGCGGAGGCGAGCCCGCCGGCCGACAGCACGGGTACGGCGCCGGGGCCGTGGACGACGCCGGCGATGTTCTCCCACTCCGAACGCCGCCGCGTCACCTCGGCGAGCAGGTCGGGGACGGCCTGGTGGGAGCCGACGTCCTCGCGGGTCTTCTCGTTCTTGCGGAAGCGGAACCGCCCGGTGAGCCAGCGCGACAGGTCGAACGCCGCCTCGCGCAGCTGCTCCGTGACGAACGCCTCGACGACCGGCCGCTCGACGTACCCGAGGTGGACGAGCAGCTCCCCGAGCCGCCAGCCCTGCAGCTCCGTCTCCTGCGCCTCCAGCGCCTCGGCCAGCGCCTCCGGCGCCAGCGCCCCCGAGGAGATGAGCCGCGCGCCGAGCTGGGGCCGGCGGCCTGGGACGTACGCCGCGTAGACCAGGCCGTTCTTGAAGTAGACGAGCGCCTCGTCCCCGGCCTCGTCGTCGATGTGGAGGCAGCCGGTGGCGGCCTGCTCGGCCAGCGCGAGGAGCACGTCGGACAGCGGCGTGGCGCTCAAGTCGCCCTTCAGCACCGCGCCTCCCGCACCAGTCGTGCTCGAACTAGAGCCCCGGTCCGGCGCAGCCGTCCGTGTACGGATGGCATCGGCACGCCGGACGCGATCATTGAGCCGATTGGCGCAATCATTCGCCTACGTCCCCGCCTGCGCCAGCCGTCGCCACGTTGACCTGCCCCGTACGGCGCCTGCTACCGTTCCCCGGATCCCAGTCGCCCTGATTCGTGGGGGTTCTCCGCGTGCCGTTCCGCCGTGTCGCCCTGCTCGTCGCCTGCGTGACGGCCATCGCCGTCGTGCCGGGGACCGCTGCCGCCGACCCGATCGAGCAGGCGAAGAAGCGGCTCGAGGCCCTGGTCGAGCGCGTGCACGACGCCGAGGCCCGCGAGGGCGCCCTCAACGACAAGATCACCAAGCTCGACCGCGAGCTGCGCAAGACGGAGAAGGAACTCGGCGCGATCCGCGCCCGCTACGCCGTCCGCGCCCGCGCCGCGTACCAGACCGGCCTCGGCGGCGACACGCTCGTCGTCATGATGTCCACCGACGACCCGTCGGCGGTCATCGAGCGGCTCGACCTGTTCAACGCCGCGTCGCGCGCCGACGACCAGCTGCTCCGCCACGGCACGATCCTCAACCGCCGCCTCAACGACCAGCGCGCCGTGCTCGACGCGGCCCGCCGCGAGGCCGCCCAGGTCGAACGCTCCCTCGCCGCCGACGCGCGCGAGCTGCGGACCCTGCTCGACCGCCTGTACCGCGAGGACGCCGCCCGCGACCGGGCCGCCGCCGCCGCTGCGCGGGCCCGCAACTCCGTCCGCGCGATGCCGCGCGCCAGCCGTTCCGCGCGGCTCGTCGGCCGCTACTCGTGCCCGGTGGGGCCCAACCACGCGTTCCGCGACACGTGGGGCGCGCCGCGCTCCGGCGGCCGTACGCACAAGGGCGTCGACATCTTCGCGCCGTACGGCGCCCCTGCGTACGCCGTCACCGACGGCGTCGTCACGCGCACCTCGTCGTCGTACAACGGCGGCCTCGGCCTGTACCTGCGCGGCAACGACGGCAACGAGTACTACTACGCCCACATGTCGCGCTTCACGAGCAGCGCGGGCCAGCGGGTCAGCGCCGGCCAGGAGGTCGCGCGCGTCGGCGACACCGGCAACGCCCGCGGCGGCTCGCCGCACATCCACTTCGAGATCCACCCGGGCGGCGGCTACCCGGTCAACCCGTACCCGTACGTCGCGCAGTGGTGCTGAGCGCGTAAGCACGCGCGTTCGCTCCCGTTGGCACCCCGCGCGTGACACGATCATGCGCATGACCGGCACGCTGATCACGGTCGCGCCCACCGGCGCGGAGACCGCCAAGGCGAAGGCGCCCGCGCTGCCCGTCACGCTCGACGAGCTCGTCGCGGCGGCCAAGGGGTGCGAGGCGGCCGGCGCCGCGGTCATCCACGTGCACCTGCGCGACGCCGACGGCGGGTCGAGCCTCGACCTCGGCGCGCTGCGCGCGGCCGTCGAGGCGCTGCACGACTCCACCGACCTGGTCGTCCAGCTCTCCACCGGCGGCGCCGTCACCGACCCGGAGGAGGCGCGGCTCGCTGTCGTGGACGCGCAGCCCGACGCCGCCAGCCTGACGTGCGGCACCGTGAACTTCGGCGACGACGTGTTCCTCAACCGCCCCGCGTTCATCGCCGCGCTCTACACGCGGATGCAGGAGCGCGGCGTCGTCCCCGAGTTCGAGTGCTTCGAGCCTGGTCACCTCGCCACCGTCGAACGCCTGATCGCCAAGTACGGCCCTCCCGCCGGCGGCCACGTCCATGTCGACCTCGTCCTCGGCGTGCCAGGCGCGATGCCCGGCACCCCCGCGCAGCTCGCCGCGTGCGTCGCGGCGCTGCCGGACGGCGCGACGTTCAGCGCCACGGGGGTCGGCCGCAGCACGATCCCCGTCATGCTCGCGGCGCTCGCGCACGGCGGGCACCTGCGTGTCGGGATGGAGGACACGCTGACGTTCGCGGCCGGGCAGCCCGTCAGGGACAACGCTCAGCTCGTCGAGCGAGCGGCTACGCTGGCAAGCCTCGCGCAGCGCCCCCCGTTATCGCCCACGGAGGCGCGGGTACTCCTGGGCATCGGCACCGGAAGGGACCGACCGTGACGCAGGGTACGACCGGAGGCAACCGCCGCATCGACCGCGTGCTGGCCGACGGCTTCCTCGACGACATCGCGACGGTCCCGCTCGCCGACCTGCGCGCCCGCCGCGACGACGCGGAGCAGGAGGAGGCCGACACGTCGTACCTCCGCCGGCTCGTCCAGGGCCGCATCGACATCCTCCGCGCCGAGCTGGGCCGTCGCGGCGGCGAAGGCACAGGGTCGCTGCTCGCGGACCTGCCGCAGATCCTGGGCGACAGCGGCCCGCGTACGGCGCCGCGCGGCCTCGGCAGGCACTCCGCCGCCGAGCCGAGCCGCGCCGACGAGCACCGCCGCTACGTCGAGGCGCTCGTCGCCGACGTCGACCTCTCCGACGTGTCGGCGCGCTCCGACGAGGAGCTGCGTACGGCGCTCGGGGTCTTCGAGCGCGAGGAGTCGGACCTGTCCGACAAGCGGCGCCGCATCTTCGCGATCCTCGACGCCTGCTCGGCGGAGATCACCCGCCGCTACCGCGACGGCGAGGCGGACGTGTCCGACCTCCTGACCGGTCCACCCGCCGGGTCGTAGGCCGGTGTCCCCCCGCCGCGTGGTCCTCGTCGTCGACGACGAGGCCATCACGCGCGACGTGGTGGGCGCGATGCTCGAGATGGAGGATGTCGAGGTCCACACGGCCCACGACGGAGAGACGGCGCTGGCGATGGCCGGTGACGTACGCCCCGACCTCGTCCTGCTCGACGTCATGATGCCCGGCATCGACGGCATGGAGGTCTGCCGCAGGCTCACCGCCGACGACGGGGGTCCGCGCGTCGTCATGCTCACCGCGAAGGCCGACCCCGAGTCGCGGCAGATCGCCGCGGCGGCCGGGGCGTCGGCGTACCTGTCCAAGCCGTTCAGCGCCGTAGACCTCTTCAAGGTGGTCGAGGGGGAGCTGACCGGTGGACTTTGACCAGGCCGCCGAGCTGGCGCAGGCGAAGGAGCAGCTGCTCACGCTCGCCCGCGACGTCAACGCGATGTACCAGTCCGAACGCGCCCGCGCCCGCGAGCTCGAGGAGGCCCTGGCCGCGCTGCAGGAGAACTACCTCGCCACCGTGCGCACGCTCGCGTTCATCGTCGAGGCGAAGGACTCCTCGACCCGCGAGCACCTCGAACGCACCCACGACTACGCCCGCGCGCTCTCCCGCGTCGTCAACCCCGGCCAGGAGGCCGGCGCCGAGCTGTCGTACGGCTTCCTGCTGCACGACGTCGGCAAGGTCGGCATCCCCGAGTCGATCCTCTGCAAGCCGGGGCCGCTGACCGACGAGGAGTACGAGGTGATGAAGACGCACCCGCTGATCGGCGTGCAGATCGTCGCCCCCATCAAGTTCCTCGGGAACGCCGTCGAGGTCATCCGCTGCCACCACGAGCGCTGGGACGGCCGCGGGTACCCCGACGGCCTCGCCGGCGAGGGGATCCCGATCGGCGCGCGGATCTTCTCGGTGTGCAACACGTTCGACGCGATGACGTCGGACCGCCCTTATCGCCGGGCGCTGCCGTTCGACTACGCCGTCGAGGAGATCGAACGCTGCGGCGGCACGCAGTTCGACCCGGTGGTCGTGGATGCGTTCGTGGAGATGTGCGCGCAGCTCGGCGGGGGTAGCGGGCTCGCGGCCGGGTAGGTTCGCGCTCCTATGGCCATCGTCGCTGAAGTCGTCCGTTCCGGGTTCGTGGAGAGCCGTCACTCAGGGTCCGTCGTCGCACTGCGCCCGGACGGCTCCGTGGCGTTCGCCGTGGGTGACGTGGACGTCCCGATCTACCCGCGTTCGTCGAACAAGCCCATGCAGGCCGCCGGCGTACTGCGGCTCGGCATCGCGGAGAAGTACGGCCTCGACGACACCCACGTCGCCGTCGCGACGGCCAGCCACTCGGGCGAGCCGATGCACATCGAGGTCGTCCGCGACCTGCTGTCCCGCGCGGGCGTCGCGGAGAGCGAGCTCGCCACGCCGCCCGACTTCCCCATCGACGTCGAGGCGATGCACGCGGTCGTCCAGCACGGCGGCGGCAAGACCCGCATCCAGCACAACTGCTCCGGCAAGCACGCGTCGTTCCTCGCTGCCTGCGCCGCGCAGGGCTGGCCGACGGACGGCTACCGCGACCCCGCGCACCCGCTGCAGGTCCACCTGCGCGCGGTCGTCGAGGAGCTTTCGGGCGAGCCGGTGGCGGGCATCGGCGTCGACGGCTGCGGCGCGCCGATCTTCGCGCTGACCCTGGTGGGTCTCGCGCGGGCGTTCGGCCGCATCGCGACGGCCGCCGAAGGATCCCCCGAAGCGCTTGTCGCGCAGGCGATCCGCAACCAGCCGCTGCTCATGGGCGGCACGGGGCGCGACGTCTCGCGGCTGGTCGCGGCCGTGCCGGGCATCATCGCCAAGGACGGCGCCGAGGGCGTCTACGCCGCCGCGCTGCCCGACGGGACGGCGGTGGCGTTGAAGATCGACGACGGCACCCAGCGGGCCCGCCCGCCGGTCATGGTCGCGGCGCTGCGTGCGCTCGGCGTGACCGGCGACGAGGGCGAGCTCGACGCGATCGCCTCGCCCGAGGTGCTCGGCGGCGGCGTCCGCGTGGGCGAGGTCCGCGCGGTGCCCGGCCTCTTCGGCTGAACCCCCGACCGTTCGGTGCGGCGTTTCATCGATGGAACGCTGACAGTGCGGCGTTCCGTGCACGAAACGCTGACCGTGCGCAGGCCTCCCGCCCGCCTTGTCGATCACCTGTGTCTCCTCAGCGGCCAGAGCGCCGTACGGCGAGGGACACAGTGATCCTTTAGGGGCGGGGCGGGGTCGCGCCTGTCCGGCCGGGTGCTGTTGGGCTAGCCGCCCTGCTGCTGGCGGATCAGGTCGGCGCCGTCGGCCGTCTCGTTCGCCGGGGGCGGGGCGACGTCGACCTCGACGCCGAAGTCGTACATCTCGAACGTCGTCGTCATCACGCCGCCACCGCCGAGGCCCTGCGGCGCCTTCGACAGGTCGAGCTCGTACGTCATCTTGCGCATCCGCCCCGCGTCGTCGATCCACACGGTCGCGGGCATGGTCGAGGTGCCGAGGGTCTGGATGAGCTTGTCGATGTTCGCCTTCGCCTCGGCCTTCGCCTCGGTGTCGCGGGCCTTCGTGAGGTCGAACGTCGCCTTGTACCGCGTCGTCTTCTCCCCGCGGACCTCCTCCTCGCCGTCCTCGCGGACGTCGTCGGACACGCCGGCGAAGTACGACAGCGCCTGCGTCGGGTCGTTCTGGCGGGCCTGGGACAGCGCGGCGAGGTCGATGCCGGACATCGTCGACAGCTCGTCGAGGTCGAACTTCACCCACGGCTTGCCGCCGGGCGCGCCCGGCATCCGCAGGTACATGACGTCGCCGAGGAGCCGCGTCTCCATCTCCGTGCTCTGACCGGCGGCCGAGATCGTCATGGTCATGACGCCCTTGACCTCCCGGAGGGCGGAGACCCCCGAGCCGGTCATCGAGAAGCCGGACCCCTCGGAACGCATCTCCATCCGCGCGGAGCCGGTCTCGACGGTCTTCGTGCCGGCCGCGCGGAGGATCTCCACCGCCGACTGCGTGAGGGCATCGGGAGAGCCGCACGCGGCGAGCGGGAGGAGCAGGGCGAGAGCGGCGGTTCGCAGGCGCATGGGGCGATCGTACGAGGTGCGTCCGCCGCGCCGACAGGGAGGTGCGGCTACGGGAAGCGCGTCGTCTGGGCGGTGGGCGGGGCCACGACGACGACGTCGACGCCGAAGTCGTGCAGCTCGTACGTCGTCGTGATCAGGCCGCTCCCCGGTGGCGCCTGCCCGGACCGTGAGGGGTCGTGCTGGTACTCCAGCCTGCGCAGGCGGCCGGCGCGGTCCAGCCACACGGTCGCGGACAGCGTCGGGGCGCCGAGCGACTCGACGAGGCGGTCGACGGCCGCCCTTGCGTCGGCGTCCGGCTCGGCGGCGCGTGCCTTCGCCAGGTCGAACTGCGCGCGGTACCGCGTCGCCGGCTCGCCGCGCATCTCTTCCTCGCCCTCGGTGCGGACGTTGCCGTACGCCGCCGCGAGGATCGGCAGGACCTGCCGTGGGTCGTTCTGGCGCGCCTGGGACACCTCGTCGGTGGTCGTGCCGACCTCGGCGAGCGCGTCGATCTCGTACCGCACCCACGGCTTCCCGCCGGGGTCGTCCGACGTCCGCACGTACATGACGTCACCGAGCAGCCGGGTCTCCAGCGTCGTCAGCGTCTCCCCGGTCGGGGCGGTAAACGTCGTGGCCATCGCGCTCGTGACGTCGTCGAGCGCGGCGACCCCGCTCATCGTCATCGTGACCACGCCGCCGTCGACCCGCGCGCCGATTCGCGCCGAGCCGGCCTCGGCGGTCCGCCGGCCGGCGTCGCGGACGATGTCGAGCGCGGGACGCGCGTCGCCGCCGGGCGAGGAGCACGCGGCGAGCGGCAGGAGGAGAGCCGCGAGAAGGAGGCGCACGGATAGATCGTACGGGCGCTAGCACGCCTGCTTGCAATTGCTAGCACTCGTGTCGTACGGTGGGTACGTGGCAACGCTGAAGGTCAGGGAGCTCGGCGACTTCATCCGCGAACAGCGGCAGGCGTCGTCCATCTCGCTGCGTCAGCTCGCCCGGCTCGCCAACGTCAGCAACCCGTACCTCAGCCAGATCGAGCGCGGCCTCCGGAAGCCGAGCGCGGAGATCCTCCAGCAGATCGCGAAGGCGCTGCGGATCTCGGCCGAGGCGCTGTACGTCCAGGCGGGCATCCTCGAGGAGCGCGACGCCGACACCGACGTCCCCGGCGCGATCCTCCGCGACGAGTGGATCAACGAGCGGCAGAAGCAGGTGCTGCTCGAGATCTACGACTCGTTCCGCAAGGAGAACGACGGCGTGCGCCAGACGCCCGAGGCCGATCCGGCCGAGGCGTCCGCCGAGCCCGCGCCGAAGGCGAAGCCGGCCAAGCCGGCGGCCAAGGCGAGCAAGCCCGCGAAGCCGCGCAAGGCCGCGGCGACCCAGCCCGCCGCGGACGGTAGCGGCTGACCCCACTGACCGGCGGGAGGAGGGAGCGCGGTCACGCGAGCCCTCACCCGGCTAGACCTCCCTCCTCTCGCCGTACCAACCCCGCACGCCCGCGCCCGGATCGAGAGCCGACCGGGACGCGTACCACCACCGAAGGAGATTCCCCATGGCGCTGAAGACCGAAGCCCGCAAGCCGCTGTACGCCGTCGTCGGCGCCGGCGACCTCGCGGTGGAGAACATCAAGGAGCTGCCGACGCAGCTCGTCGCCCAGGCGACGACGATCCTGCCGAAGACGCGCGCGTTCGTCGTCGAGGTCCCCGGCAAGCTGCCGACCCTCGTCAAGGGCCTGCGCGGCGACGTCGAGGGCGGCGTCACCACCGTGACCGGCAAGGCGTTCGAGACCTACGGCGACCTCGTCGAGCGCGGCCAGAAGCTGGTCCGCTCGATCCGCCGCAGCTCGGCCACCGAGCAGGCCGAGGCGCAGATCAAGATCGCGAAGTCGCAGGCCAAGGCCGCCACCACGTCGGCCACCAAGGCCGCCAAGGCGACCGCGAAGGCCGTCGACAAGGCCGCCGAGAAGATCGGCTAGCTCGACCTCGATAGCGTACGAAGCCCCCGGTGCTCCCGGGGGCTTCGTGCTGTCCGGAGGCGGAAATGCGTACCGAGGTGCTCAACGCCGCCCGCGCGCTGCTCTCCCTCGGCCTCTCCGCGGGCACGGCGGGCAACGTGTCCGGGCGTATGCGCGACGGCAGCGTGGTCATCACCGCCGCGGGCGAGAAGGACGACACGGTCCTGCTCGACCTCGACGGCAACGTCCTCTCCGGCACCCGCGCGCCGTCGAGCGAGCTCGCGCTGCACCTCGCGGTGTACAGGGCGTACCCCGAGGTCGGCGGCGTGGTCCACGCGCACCCGGTGCACGCGACGATGTTCGCCTGCGCGCGCCGGCCGATCCCCGCGGCGGTGGACGAGTTCGCCATCTACGTCGGCGGCGACGTGCCGTGCGCGCCGTACGCGCCCAGCGGGTCCGATGCGCTGGCGAACGGCGCGGCCGCGCTGCTGGGCGACAGGGGCGCCGTTCTCCTCGCGTCGCACGGGCTGGTGACGGTCGGAACGTCGCCGTGGGACGCGGTGCACGTCGCGCTCGTCGTCGAACGCGGCGCGCACGCGATCTGGGGAGCCGAGGCGCTCGGCGGCGCGGTGCCGATCCCCGCCGGCGCGAACGCCGCGCTGGCCGAGGCCTACCGGCGCGGCAGGTCGCTGCCGACGACGTAGACGCGCGTGCTGCCTTCCGCGCGGTCGCCCAGGTCGACGTCGACGTCGTGCGCGGTGGTGCCGCCGGCGGTCGTGAACGCCTCAGCGGTGAACCTCGACAGCGTCGAGCCCCGGCGTACGCCGCCGACGTACCGCGCCAGCCACGTCACGGTGGACCCGCGGATGCTGACCGTCGCGGCGTACGACGCCTCGGCCTCCTCCAAGCCTCCGGTGAAGCAGTACGGCCGCTTCTCCAGATGGCTCGACGGCGGCCACGGCGAGTCGGGGCCGACGAACGCGCTGAACTGGAACTTGTGGCACCCGTGGACGAACGTGAGGAAGTAGTAGTTGTGCACGCCGTCGGGCGGCGCGGTGAGGGTGAGCTCGCCGCGGAGGTACGGGACGCCCTTCACGAGCACGCTGGAGAAGCGGCCCGCCACGATGTCCTGCCAGGGGAGCATCCAGTCGCCGGCGGGGTCGCGCAGCTGCGGCGCGGGCGGGGCGGCATCGGCGCCGGGCGCGGCGAGCGCGGTGGCGAGGAGGAGAGCGGCGAGCGCGCGTCGGGTCGTCATCGGCGGGGCAGGTCGCTGCCCACGACGTGGATCGCTTCCGGGGCGGACGCCTTGTCGCCCTCCTCCAGGTGCAGTGGTCGCGGATCGGGGATGCCCTCCGGGGAGTCGCCGGGGTCGTACACGACGCCGTCGGTGACGCTGAACGCCGACGCGGTGAACCGCGACAGCACCGACCCCCGCTTCATGCCGTCGGCGTACGGCGCGGCCCATGTCATCGTCGAGCCGCGCAGCGTGACCGTGACCGGATAGCTCGCGTTCGGTTCCGGGTCCTCGTCGAGCGTGTAGCAGTACGGCTTGCGCTCGAACTGCGCCGTCACCGGCTCGGGGTCGAGGTGCCCGACGTAGGCGTGGAACTGCAGCGTGCTGCATCGATGGACGAACTCGACGAAGTAGTGGTTCTGCGCGTCGGCGAGCGGCGGCGCCACCAGCTTCAGCTCGGCGCGCAGGTGCGGCACGCCGCCGACGAGGACGTCCGAGACGCGCGCCCAGACGATGTCCTGCCCCTCGAGCACCCAGTCGCCGGTGACGTCGCGGAGCTGCGGCGCGGGCGGGGCGGCACCGGCACCGGGCGCCGCCAGGGCGGGGGCGAGGAGGAGCGCGAGGAACGCGCGGCGGGTCGTCATCGGCGCGGGAGGTCGCTGCCGACGACGTGGACGGCCTTCGGGGCGGCCGCGTGGTCGCCGTCCTGGGCGCCCACCGGACCAGGGGGGTAGCTGTCGGACACGTCGAACGTCAGGGGGTCGGGGGTGACGCTGCACGCCGCCGCGAAGAACCGTGTGAGCCGCGAGCCCCGCCGGATCCCCTCGGGGTACGGCGCGACCCAGGTGACCGTCGTACCGCGCAGGCTGACGGTCATCGGGTAGCGCGCCTGCGCCCCGGGGTCGTCGTCGTTCCCGAAGCAGTACGCCTCCCTGGTGAACACCCCCGTGATCGGCTCCGGGTCCAGCTGGCCGACGTACCCGTGGAAGCGGAACTTCCTGCACTGGTGGACGACGTCGACCACGTAGTGGTTCTGCAGCTCCTCGACGGGTGCCGAGGCCAGCCGCAGCTCGGCGCGCAGGTGGGGTACGCCGTCGACGAGGACGTCCGAGACCCGCGCCCAGACAATGTCCTGCCCGCCGAGGACCCAGTCGCCGGTGACGTCGCGGATCTGAGGGGCGCTCGCGGCGCCGGCGCCGGGCGCGTTGAGAGCGGCGGCGAGGAGGAGCGCGAGGAACGCGCGGCGGGTCGTCATCGGCGCGGGAGGTCGCTGCCGACGACGTACGAGGCGTTGCTGCCGGCCAGGTCACCGGTGCGGACGTCCACGTCAGGGGCCCGCGTCGAGACCCCGCACATGTATTGGGGACATGCCGAGATCCCGAAGCGCGTCACGCGCTGACCGCGCCGGATCCCCGCGACGTACGGCGTCAGGAAAGTCAGCGTGGACCCCCTCACCGAGAACGTCACGGGGAGCTTGCCCTCCGGGCCGCCGTAGGGCTCGGGATCCTCGTAGCACCAGTCCCAGTGGTCGAACGCCGCGCCACTCGGAGTCATGCCGTCCCAGGCCAGGGCGAAGCTGTAGTACGTGCACCTGATCCGGAACGTCAGGTCGTAGGTCGACGGCACGCCGATCGCGGGCGGCGCCGAGAGCCGCAGCTCGCCGCGCAGGTGCGGCACGCCGCGGATCAGCACGCTCGAGATCCGGCCGGAGACGACGTCCTGCGACGGGACGTACCAGTCGCCCGCAGGGTCGGTCACCTGGGGCGCGGGCGCGGCCTGGACGCCCGGCGTGGCGAGTGCCAGGGCCGCGAGCGCGGCGAGCATGGTCCGCTTCACCGGCGCGGGAGGTCGCTGCCGACGACGTACGGCTGCCACTCTTTCGCCGAGTCGGTCACCGGCGCGGCGAAGTTGACGCAGGTCATCTGCACGCAGCTCGCCCCGAACAGGTAGATGAGCTTGCTGCCACGCTTGATGCCGTGCTCGTACGGCATCTGCCAGGTCAGCGTCGTCCCGCGCACCGAGAACGCGACGGGGAACGTCGCGTCCGGCATGCGCCGTTCGAAGCGGTAGCAGTAGTTCCACTGGTCGATCGCCGCCGCGGACGTCGCGGACGTCCCCGTCCACGTGTAGCGGAAGACGAGCTCGTCGCAGCCGTTCGTGAAGCCGAAGAGGTGCTCGATCGGCACGGCGGGCGCCGCCGCGAGCGTCAGCTCCACGCGCAGGTGCGGCCGGCCTCGGGACAGGAAGCTGGACAGCCGCCCGGACACGATGTCGTGTGAGGGGATCGAGGTGTCGCCGCGCGGGTCGACGAGCTGCGGCTTGGGCGGGCCGCCGTACGCGCCGGGCGTGACCAGGGCAGCGGCGAGGAGCGCGGCGACGAGCGCACGGCGCACGTGAGACCTCCTGTTCGACCCGACCCCCCCAGGGCCGTACTCCCTCAACGACCCAGCGTCGCGAAGGTGTCGCCGCGGGCGAAGGGGTCGCGCGGCGCCCTTGCGGGCGCGCGCGAGCCTCCCCCGCGACCCGGGGCTGGGGACCGGGTGCACCTGTGTAGACCGCGGAGGGGGCGGTTCGGTTCGCCCGACGTAGGGTCTTTTCATGAACGAGATGCGCTACCGCCAGCTCGGCGACTCCGGCCTGACCGTCTCCGTGGTCGGCCTCGGCTGCAACAACTTCCGCTCGCGGACCTCCGACGACGACGCCCGCGCGGTCATCGACGCGGCGATCGAGCGGGGGATCACGCTGTTCGACACCGCCGACATCTACGGCGGGGGCGGAGGCAGCGAGGAGCTCATCGGCGAGACCCTCGGCTCGCGCCGCGAGCAGGTCGTGCTCGCGACGAAGTTCGGCATGGCCATGCCCGACGCCGGGCCCGAGGCGCGGGGATCGCGGCGGTACATCCGCAAGGCCGTCCGCGACTCGCTGCGGCGGCTGCGTACCGACTGGATCGACCTGTACCAGTACCACGAGCCGGACGGCGTGACCCCGATCGACGAGACGATGGCGGCGCTCGACGACCTCGTCCGCGAGGGGCTCGTGCGCTACATCGGCTCCTCGAACTTCAGCGGCTGGCAGATCGCCGACGCCGACTGGGCCGCGACGAGCGACGACCGCGAGCGGTTCGTCTCCGCGCAGAACCACTACTCCCTGCTCGAACGCGGCGCCGAGGCCGAGGTCATCCCCGCCTGCGAGCACTACGGCATCGGCCAGCTGCCGTACTTCCCGCTTGCCAACGGCGTCCTCACCGGCAAGTACCGCCGCGGCGCCCCGCTGCCCGCGGGGACCCGTCTCGGCGGCAACACGGCGCGGGCCGAGAAGCTGCTCACCGACGAGACGTACGACCGCGTCGAGGCCCTCGAGAAGCTCGCCGCCGAGCGCGGCGTCACGCTGCTGCACGTCGCCATCGGCGGTCTCGCCGCCCAGCCCGCCGTCTCGTCCGTCATCGCGGGTGCCACGCGCGCCGAGCAGGTGCACGCGAACGCCGACGCGGGGCTCTGGGAGCCCACCGACGACGACCTCGCCGCCATCGACGCGATCGTGCCCAGCGCGCGGCCGTAGCGCTCTACGCTGATGGCATGGCCGAGCAGCCGAAGAGCGCGTTGATCCCGGCGATCGTGACGTTCGTGCTGGTGGCCGGCGCCGTCATGCTCGCCGGTCTCGCGGCCACGTGGCTGCTGCGCCAGGTGGTGCTGCCGTTGCTCGCGGTGATCCTGGGGTTCGTCGCCGCGCGCGTCGTCTACAAGGTCCGCGACTGAGGGAGCGTCATGGCTGACCGGACGTACAAGAAGGTCGAGATCGTCGGCACGTCGCCCGAGGGCGTCGACGCCGCGATCCGCAACGGGCTGGCCCGCGCTGCGCGCACGTTGCGCAACCTCGACTGGTTCGAGGTGACCGAGATCCGCGGCCAGGTGGTCGACGGCGCGCCCGCCCACTTCCAGGTCGGCATGAAGGTCGGCTTCCGCCTCGACGACGACGCGGACGACTGACGGCGGTAGCGTCACCTCCGTGCTCCTCGACGAGATCCGCGCCGCCGTCATCGGGGACGACGAGGTCATGGAGGGGCCGTACGGGCCTCGCCGCGTGACGTACGCCGACTACACGGCCTCCGGGCGGTCGCTGGCGTTCATCGAGGAGTTCGTGCGCAACGAGGTCCTCCCTCGCTACGCGAACACGCACACCGAGACCTCCGGCACCGGGCGGCAGACCACGCGGTTCCGCGAGGAGGCGCGCGAGATCATCTCCGCCGCCGTGGGAGCGTCGCGGGAGACGCACGCGGTGCTGTTCTGCGGCTCCGGTTCGACGGCCGCGATCGACAAGATGGTGCACGTCCTCGGGCTGCGCATCCCGGCGGCTCTCGACGACAAGTACGGGTTGCGCGCCGCGATCCCCGCGGCCGAGCGGCCCGTCGTGTTCATCGGGCCGTACGAGCACCACTCCAACGAGCTGCCGTGGCGCGAGTCCATCGCCGACGTCGTCGTCATCCACGAGGACGCCAACGGCCACGTCGACCTCGACGACCTCGCGGCGCGGCTCGCGGAGTACGCCGGCCGGCCGTTGAAGATCGGCTCGTTCTCCGCGGCCAGCAACGTCACCGGCATCGTCACCGACACCCGTGCCGTCGCGGACCTGCTGCACGCCAACGGCGCGCTGTCGTTCTGGGACTACGCGGCCGCGGCGCCGTACGTCGACATCGACATGGCCGACGGCGACCTCGACGCGATCTTCCTGTCGCCCCACAAGTTCATCGGCGGGCCCGGCACGCCGGGGGTGCTGGTGGCGAGGCGGTCGCTGTTCACGAACCGCGTGCCGACCGTGCCGGGCGGCGGCACGGTGTCGTACGTCAACCCGCTGGAGCACCGCTACCTCGACGACGTCGAGTGCCGCGAGGAGGGCGGGACGCCGGCGATCGTCGACTCGATCCGCGCGGGACTCGTCTTCCAGCTCAAGCAGGCGGTGGGCGTCGACACGATCCGCGAGCGGGAGGCGGCGTTCATCGAACGCGCCGTCGAGTCGTGGCGCGCGAACCCGGCGATCGAGATCCTCGGCAACCTCGACGCCGAGCGGCTGTCGATCGTGTCGTTCGTCGTGCGGTTCGGGCAGGGGCGGTACCTGCACCACAACTTCGTGGTCGCGGTGCTGAACGACCTGTTCGGGATCCAGGCGCGCGGCGGCTGCTCGTGCGCGGGGCCGTACGGGCACCGGCTGCTCGGCATCGACCTGGACAGGTCGCACGAGTTCGAGCGCGAGATCACCCGCGGCTGCGAGGGGATCAAGCCGGGCTGGGTGCGCGTGAACTTCAACTACTTCATCACCGACACCGTCTTCCAGTACGTCCTCGACGCCGTCCACCTCGTCGCGTCGGAGGGGTGGAAGCTGCTGCCGCACTACTCGTTCGAGCCGCACACCGGCGTGTGGCAGCACGTCCGCGGGGCGGCGAAGGCGCCGATGTCGCTGCATGACGTGTCGTACGACGGCGGGCGGTTCGCGTACCCGCGCAGGCACAGCACGGAGCCGGAGTCGGCGCTGGCCGGCTACCTGACGGAGGCGCGGCGCATTCTCGACGAGACGGCGGTGGAGCACGTCGCGGTGCCCGCGCCGGAGCCGGTGTCCGCGGACTTCGAGCACCTGCGGTGGTTCCCGCTGCCGGGCGAGCCGGTCGGCTGAGCGGGCCGCGCTACGACGCCTTCTTCTCGGGCTGCTCCGGCCGGCTGACCGCGGACGTGCCGCTGGGCGTCTTCGGCGGCGGTCCGAGGACCGAGATCGGGAACGCGCCGCTGTAGCCGCCCTTGGACCGCCAGAGTCGACGCCAGCCGCTTGGCCTGTCCCCTTCGGGGTACGTCATGACTCCTCCTCCCGTCCGGCCCTTGCGACGACCTCGACGTGCGCGATCGAGGCCGACGGCACGTAGAGAGCGTAGCCAAAGGGCTCCTCCCCGAACATGCCGTCGGCGTCGATCGGCCACGCCTCCTCGATGACCAGGTCTGCCTCGTTGGGGAACCCGCCCGCGTACGACGCCTCGCCGAACGCGCCGCCGACCCACCTGCCGTTGGTGCACAGGATTCGCAGGTACGCCGTCGGGCGGTGTGAGAAGAGGTCATCCCAGGCGCGGGGTGCCGGTGTCGCACCCAGAGCGAGGTCGAGCAGGCGTTTCTCCCGCTCCGGTGGGAGCCACCGCCGGATCCACTCCCATCCGTCTCGCGCTCGGCGCGTGCTGTACAGCCCACCGAGCGCCCAGCCGACTCCGGCCGGGACGCCTGTCGTCGCGGCGACGCCGAGCCATGCCACCGCGAACTGGCCCGCGCCGACCGGCTCGCCGTCGAGCCAGGCCTGGTACGCGAGGTACGCCGGCCACGCGTACAGCAGGTCGAACACCACCGACACCGCGACGAAGCGCAGCACGCGGTCGGCGAGCGTCGCGCCGTACGCGCTCACCTGCCGCTCGAAGCCGAACGTGAACATCGCGCCGGGCAGCACGGCGACGACGAGCAGCAGCAGTGCGGTCCAGGTGGTCGGTACCACGGCGTTCCCCCGTCACGAGCGAGTCATCAGGTCATGGGAGAGAGGCTACGGAGGGGGTGTGACATTTTTCTGGGCGGGCAGTCCCCGGGACATGAAGCTGCGCTACCAGGCCGACCGTCTCGAACGCCTGCCCGCTCTCGACGGGCTGGCCCGCGCCGTCGAGGGGTTCTGGAGCCGCGCGCTCCCGACGGGCAAGGCGCGTGACGTCCTGCACGGCACGTGGCTCGGCCACCCGCTGCACCCGATGCTCACCGACGTCGCGATCGGCTGCTGGACCAGCGCCGCCGCGCTCGACCTCGTCGGCGGCGAGGAGACGCGACGCGCGAGCCAGAGACTCATCGCCGCGGGTGTGCTCGCCGCAGGACCCACTGCCGCCTCCGGCGCCGCCGACTGGCTGGCTCTCGGCGAGGCCACCAAGCCGAAGCGCCTCGGCGCGGTCCACGCCGTCGCCAACGGCACCGCCACCGTCCTCTACGCCGCCTCCTGGCTGAGCCGCCGCCACGGCCACCACAGGAGAGGCGTGGCACTCAGCACGGCCGCCACGGCGCTGGCGGGCGCGGGCGGGTACCTCGGCGGGCACCTCGCGTTCCGCAACGCCGTCGGCGCCGACCGCAACGCCGACCACGCCGGCGTCGAGGACTGGACCGACGTCGGCAACCTCCGCGACCTGCCGATGCGCCGGCCCGTACGCCGCACGGTCGGCGGCGAGGACCTGCTCGTCTACCGCATCGGCTCGACGGTCCGCGTCCTCGCGGCGACCTGCTCGCACCTCGGGGGGCCGCTCGAGCAGGGCAGCGTCGAGGACGAGTGCGTGACGTGCCCGTGGCACGGGTCGACGTTCGCGCTGACGGACGGCGCGGTCGTGAGCGGCCCGGCGACGCACCCGCAGCCGGCGTACGACGTCCGCGTCGTCGGCCGTACGGTCCAGGTCCGTCTCCGCAGGGACCCGGCCGAGCAGGAGACCAACGCCGAGGTGGCGCCGCAGACCGTCACCTGACGGCCACCTTGATCGTTAGCAGGGGGCCCAGCACCGAGAGGACCCCAGACATGCTGACCGCGATGATCCTGCGTGACGACGAGCTCAAGACGCTCTCCCGTCACGAGGTGCTCGCCCTGGAGCACCTCCTCCATGAGCGCATGTCCGAGATCGCCCGCACCCGGCGTTCCGGGGACTCCGCGCTGCTCCTCGCGATCAAGGCCGCCGACTACCTCGCGCCGCTGCTGGACGAGATGGGCGACGAGTACGTCGTCGACCTGCTCGCCTCCGTCACGGCCTCCGAGCTGGGCCGTACGGCGTTCGCCCGCGCCCTCGCCGTCGCCGCCCTCACGGAGAAGTCCGCCGCGTAAGGCCAATGTCGCCCATAGGTCTCGGATGGCCTGGGCAGGACATTCCGCATGAGCAAGGAGGAGCTGGCCGAACGCCGCCGCCGCCGCGAGGAGCTGCTGGCTCAGCGCGCGGCCCAGGCGTCCTGGCGCGACCGCCTGCTCGCCCGCAAGACCAAGTACGTGAAGGCGCGCCAGGATCTGGCGCATCGCCTCAGCCAGCAGGCGTAGCGACAAGCCGGTACGACGCAGGCCACGCCCCGGGAACGCGTTCGACGAGCCCCCTGCGCTCCAGGTGCCGCAGGTGCGCCACCGCCTCCCCGAGGGCGACCCGCTTCATGAACGGCGCGATGTCGTCCCAGGCGCGGTTCCACCCCATGGACGACGCGATGTCCCACGTGGTCAGCGGCCCTGCCGCCAGAGAGGCCACGATCTCCGCGAGCCGCTCCTCGTGGTGCGCGGCGAGCTCGTCGATGCGCGGCACCATGTCGTCGAAGCGCCCCACGTGCGCGGGCAGCACCGACGTCACCGGCTCGGTACGCACCTTCCGCAACGACGCCAGGTAGTCGCCCAGCGGGTCGGCGCCGGACTCCTCGTCGTACAGCCCGATGTGCGGGCTGATCTTGGGCATGACGTGGTCGCCGGCGAGCAGCAGCCCGTCGACGAAGAAGCACGTGTGCCCGGGCGAGTGTCCCGGCGTCCAGATCGCGCGGACGTCCCAGCCTGGTACGTCCACCACGTCGCCGTCCGCGAACAGCCGCGTCGGCAGCGCCGGCAGCTCGCGCTGCCGCGCGCCGATGCCGGTGAAGTCCGGCAGTGCCGCGAGCGCGTCCTCGGGCGCCCCTGCGGTGAGCAGCACGGCGGCGGTCTCGAGCAGCCAGGTGTCGGCGCTCGTACGCCACCGCGTCACCACCTCCGCGTCCTCGGGGTGCATGGCGATCCACGCGCCGGACTCCGCACGCACCTTCGCCGACAGGCCGTGGTGGTCGGGGTGGACGTGCGTGACGAGGACGCCGTAGACGTCGGCGACGGCAAAGCCCGTCTCCCGCACGCCGTCCTGCAGCGCCTTCCACGCGCGCGGGTCGTCCCAGCCGTTGTCGACGATGACGGGACCCGACGGCGTCTCGAAGAGGTAGACGAGCGTGAAGCCGAGGGGGTTGTCGGGCAGGACGACGGGGACCGACCAGAGGCCGTCGCGGAGTCGTTCGACAGGGGGTACGGGTCGGCTCAAGGTCCGGCGTTCTCCATCGCGGCGAGCATCTCGATGCGCTTCCGCAGCGGCGGGTGCGTGTCGAACATGTTGTTCAGCCACGACCCGTTGTGCTCGCGGTCGAGCGGCGACTCGATCCAGAGGTGCGCGGTCGCGCGCGAGGTCTTGCGGACGATCGCGGTGTCCTCGAGCAGCTTCTCCAGCGCCGAACGCAGCCCCGCCGGGTTGCGCGTCAACGACACCGCCGTCGAGTCGGCCAGCTCCTCGCGCTTGCGCGACACCGCGGCCTGGATCATCGCGGCGCCGAGCGGCGCGAGCACGAGCGCGACGATGCCGAGGATCAGCAGGATCGCGGCCAGGCCGTTGTTCTCGGACGAGCCCCTGCGCCGGCGGCTGCCGAAGAACGAGAACCGCCAGAACAGGTCGCACAGCACGACGATCGCGCCGCAGATCGCGACGACGAGCGTCGTGACGCGGGTGTCGCGGTTGAGGACGTGGCTGACCTCGTGGCCGATGACGCCCTGGAGCTCCTCGCGGTTGAGCCGGTTGAGCAGCCCTGTGGTCACCGCGACGACGGCGTGCTCGGGGTCGCGGCCGGTGGCGAACGCGTTCGGCGCGTCGTCGACCACGATCATCACGCGCGGCATCGGCAGGCCGGCGGCGATCGTCATCTCGTGCACGACGTTGTAGAGCTGCGGCGCCTGCTCCTGCGTGACCTCGCGCGCGCCGGTGATCGCGAGCGCGAGCTTGTCGGAGTAGTAGTACGACATCACGGTGCCCCAGCCCGCGACGACGACCGCGACGACGAGCCCGGTCGGGCCGCCGCCGATGTAGAGGTTGAACGCCTCCGCGACGACGAGCAGCAGGACGAAGCCCGCGGCGACGAGGAACCAGGAGTTCCTGCGGTTGCGCGCTATCGCGTCGTACAACTACCCGCCCTAGAAATCGACCTGGACCGGGCCGCGCGACGGGTCGGTCGGGTCGAGCTCGAAGTAGTCGCGCTTGGAGACGTTGGCCATCGGCGCCACGAACGACGTCGGGATCGTCTCGACGGCGGTGTTGTTCTGGCGGACGGTGTCGTTGTAGTGCTGGCGCGCGAAGGAGATCTTGTTCTCGGTCGTGGTGAGCTCCTCCTGGAGCTGCGCGAAGTTCTGGTTGGCCTTGAGGTCGGGGTACGCCTCGGCGACCGCGAGCAGCCCGCGCAGCGCGTTGGTCAGCGCGCCCTCTGCCTGCGCGATGGCGGCGGGGGAGGCGCCCTGCGCGTTGAGGCTCTGCGCCGCGCCGCGCGCCGCGGTGACGGCCTCGAGGGTCGCGCGCTCGTGCGCGGCGTACCCCTTGACGGTCTCCACGAGGTTGGGGATGAGGTCGTAGCGCCGCCGCAGCTGCACGTCGATCTGCGCCCACGCCTCGTCGACGCGGTTACGCAGGCGGACGAGCTTGTTGTAGAGGACGACGAAGAAGATCACGAGCACCGCGATCACGATGAGCACGATCCAGAGCACGGCTGCCCCTCCCTGTGTGGTTGCCTAGTGCGCATCGTGGCGTATGACGAGCGCGAACACCATCAGACGGGCATTCCGTCCACCGGCGGCGTACGGCTGCACGTCGTCCGCTCGGGCGCGGGCGACCCCGTCACGGTGTTCGCCGCGGGCCTCGGCGGCACCATCCCGGAGACCCGCACCCTCGGCTCCGGTGTCGCGGGGACGCGGGTGTTCTTCGACTTCCGCGGGCACGGCGCGAGCGGCGTGCCGGAGGACGGCGACTGGTCGTACGACGCCATCGTCGAGGATCTGCGCGCCGTCGCCGACGCCGCCGGCGCGACCCGCGCGGTGGGCATGTCGATGGGCGCGGCGGCGATCCTCGGCATCCTCGCCGGCGACCCCGAACGCTTCGAACGCTGCGTCCTCTTCCTGCCGGCGATCATCGACCGGCCGCGCGCGGACATCGCGACGCGGCGGCTCGGCGAGGTCGCGCGGCGCATCGAGGAGGGCGACCTCGACGCCGTCGTGGAGCTGCTCGCGGCGGAGCTGCCGCGGGAGCTGCGGGACTCGCCCGGCGTGGCGACGTACCTCCGCGACCGCGCCGCCCAGCTCTCCGGTCCCGGCGTCGCCGGGCTGCTCCGCGCGCTCGCCACGACGCGGCCCGTGCCTGACCGCGTCGCGCTCTCCGGCGTACCCGCGCGGTGCCTCGTCGTCGGGCAGGAGGGCGACGACACGCACCCCGCGCAGATCGCCCGTGAGCTCGCCGCCGCGCTGCCCAACGCGCGGCTCCACGTCTTCGACTCACCGGGCGGGCTCTTCACCCACCGGCGCGCGCTGCGCGAGCTGGTCACGCCGTTCCTGAACGACTGAAAACGCCTGGCGCGCAACACCTTCCGGCGGGACCCTGCACCATGATCGCCGCCTTCTGGACAGGGACCGCGCTCGGCTTCTTCGTCGCCGCGCAGGTCGGTCCGGTCTGGCTCCTCTGCGCGCGGACGACGCTGCGCGCGGGCTTCGCGAGCGGCTTCGGCATCGGCCTCGGCGCGGCGATCGTCGACCTGCTGTACGCCGCCCTGGGCGCGGCCGGCGTGGCGCCGTTGCTCACGGTGCCGGTGCTGCGGCTCGCGCTCGGGATCGTCGGCGGCGCGGTGCTGGTGCTCCTCGGTGCGCGGACGCTGCGAACGGCGTTCCGCGTCCGGCTCGGCGCCGAGACGCCGGAGGAGACGGTGTCGCCGCGCGCGGCACTGCGCACCGGCCTCGTCGCCACCGCCTCCAACCCGCTGACGATCGCGTCGTGGGCGGCGGTGTTCGGGGCGGCGTCGGCGGCGGGCGACGATCGCACGGCCGCGGCCGCCGCGCTGCTCGTCCTCGGCGTCGGCGTGGGCAGCCTCGCGTGGCACGCGCTGCTCGTCGCCGGGATGCGAGTGCTGCGGCGGCGGGTCGGCGACCGTACGCTCCGCGCCGTAGACGCCCTCTCCGGTGGCGCCCTCGTCGTGGGAGGTGCGGCACTGGGCGCGCGGGCGTTCAGGAAAGCGTAAGGAACCGGGCGTAACGTCCCGCCGCATGACCCGAGCCCTCGCCGCCGCCGTAGCCCTCCTCGCCGTCGTCGCCTGCTCCGGCGACAAGACCGACCCGCCCAGCATCCAGGGCGTCGAGGTGTTCGAGGACCTGTCGCACAAGCACGTGACGACCGACGTGACGTACCCCCAGACGCCGCCCGTGGGCGGTGAGCACTCGCCGGTCTGGCTGCGCTGCGCCGTCTACACCGAGCAGGTCCCCGAGGAGAACGCCGTCCACTCCATGGAGCACGGCGCGATCTGGGTCACGTACGACCCCGCGCTGAGCCAGGACGAGGTCCAGCGCCTCTCGCGGCTGCAGGGGCTCAAGCCGGAGTACGTCCTGATCTCGCCGTTCCAGGGGCTGCCCAGCAAGGTCGTCGCCTCCACCTGGGGCCTCCAGCTGAAGGCCGACACGGTGGACGACCCGCGGCTCGCCGACTTCGTCAAGGAGTACGCCGGCGGCAACCAGGGCGGAGAGAAGGGGGCCGACTGCGTGGGCGCCACGCTGGACCAGCTCAAGGCCGGCGGCGGCCCCGCTATGTAGCCCGTTCGGCACAGAAAGTTACCCCCAGCCGGAAGCAGGACCTAGGCAGGAAAGGGACGAATCCCCCTCCCAAAGCCGTGTGGGGCGGCTGAGGTGACCTTCGGAAACTTTTTCCGATCTGTCGGGTTTGCCCGATCTGCCCACGGGGTACACGCGGCCAGTCATACGGATGCGCGTCCAGGGACGGGCGCGGTCCTACCCATGGGAGGAGCAAGAATGTCCGCAGTTCGTCCGCGTGCCATCGCCGCCGGGGCCATCGCCTTCGGTCTCGTCGCGGTGACGCTCGCGCAGGGGTCGAACGCTGCTGGGACGCCGGCCAACAAGGTCGCCGCGTCTGGTTCCGCGATCGAGGTCGTCGGCGCCAACGAGTCCAAGGTCGTCCTCAGCGAGACCGTCAAGATCAACAACCCTACTGACCTGATCATCGGCGTCACCTCCGAGTGCGCGATCCTCACCGAGGTCACCAACTCCGCGAACGGCCAGACCGAGCGCGCGTTCGGCGAGATCACCTACAGCGTCCGCATCGACGGCATCACGGTGCCCGTCGCGACCGACGCGCCCGGCTCCGGCGAGGTCGTCTTCTGCAACCGCGCGCAGGAGCAGCAGTGGACCGACAGCCAGGACCCGGTCAACGGCAACGACGACGGTGAGGACTCGCTCCGTCAGTACCTCGACACCCGTACGGCGAACGGCTTCAACTGGCTGGCGCTGAACGTCGGCACCAACTACCCGGGCACGTCGGACAACGTCCACAAGATCGAGGTCGTCGCGACCTGGAACACCACCGCGACCGCCGGTGCCGTGGCCGAGGCCGCGATCGGCAACCGCACGCTCGTCCTCGAGCCGGTCAAGGCCGCCGTGGGCGAGGCCGTCACCGAGCTCGGCTAAGCACGACCCGGCACATCCCCCTCACGACGAGGCCGGGCGCTTCGGCGCCCGGCCTTCGTCGTGGTCGATCCCAGCACCCCTACGGAAGGAACCACATGCTCACCAAGCGTTCGCGTACGTGGGTGGCGGCGGGCATCGCCGCGGCCGCGGCAGGCGGCTACCTCGCCAGCCAGGGCCTCGCCGCGGGCAGCGGCATGCCGGCCAACAAGGCCGTGGCCGCCGGCTCCAAGGTGAAGTCCATCGCCGTCAACGGCGTCGAGGAGCTGATGTCGGCGACGTTCAAGACCTCGAAGCCCGAGGACCTGCTCATCTCGGTCTCGGCCGAGTGCTCGATCCTCACCGACGTCGTCATCCCCGGCTCCACCACCGGCGGCGTGACGCAGACCGCCAACGCGCGCGGCGCGGTGCGGATCTGGGTCGAGCTCGACGGCAAGATCGTCCCGATCGAGGACGTCAGCAACCCGCCTCAGGACCCCGCGGGCAACGGCAACGGCACGGATGCCGACAAGGTGACGTTCTGCGACCGGCTGCATGAGCGCACCGTGACCGACCGCGAGGACCCCGAGGACGGGATCGACGGGTCGCGCGACTACATCGACACCAAGTCGGCGAACGCGTTCAACTGGGTCCGCCTCAACGCCGGCAGCGGCCCGCACACGCTCAAGGTGTTCGGCCAGTTCACGACCAGCGCCGTGGGCGCCGGCAGCAACGCCGCGGCGTACGTCGGCAACCGGTCGCTCGTCATCGAGCCGACCAAGCTCGCGAACGACGCCGTCATCGCCCGGAGCGGCACGTCCTGACCGCACGCTGAACGACGACGACGAGGCCGGGCGCTCACAGGCGCCCGGCCTTCGTCGTGGTGTGCGCGGCCGGGGCCTACTTCTGGTAGCCCTCGCCCGCGCTGCCCGACCCGCCGGCGACCGTGGCGCCGGGCTTGTCGAAGAACGCGCCCTGCATGCCCGCCGCCTTGTGGAACTTGCAGTAGAACGCCAGCGCCCCCGACGCGGGGAGCGTGACGGCGGCGGTGCCGTTCTTGCCGGCGTCGACCTGCACGTCGACCTTCGGCTTGTCGATCGTGAACGTGTGCGGCATGGCGCCGGAGTTCGTCAGCGTGACCTTGACGGTGCCGCCGGGCGCGCCCTTGACGTACGTCGGCGCGAAGTACGAGTCACCGAGGTCCAGCGCGAGCGTGCCGCCGCTCGCGTCCCCGGTCCCCTTGTCCTCGACGGTGCCCTCGAGCGTGACCGGCGCGGCCGCGGGGGCCGACGGGGCGCTGGTCGTCTGCTCTCCGGCAGTGGGGCTGCCCGCGTCGTCCCCGCCGCCGCAGGCGGCGAGCGTGACGGCAAGGGCGAGCGGAACGATGCTGTTGCGCATGGTGTGTACCTCCCGGTGGCGTCATCGGGGACTACGGGGGCGGCGTTACAGGGGATTGGCAATCCCGTGATGAGCGCAGGCCGTACTCCCGCCGTGGGGTCCCCGAGCGACGAGAGCCTGCTCGCCGGCGTCGCCGCGGGCGACGAGGACGCGATGACCGCGCTCGTCCGCCGCTACCAGCGCCGCGTCTACGGCCTCGCCCGCACGGTCCTCGGCGACGCCGGGGCGGCGGAGGACGTGGCACAGGAGGCGTTCGTGCGGCTGTGGCGGCACGCGGAGGCGTACGACGCCCGCCGGGCGCCCGTCGCCACGTGGCTGCTGACCATCACCCGCAACCTCGCCATCGACGCCCTGCGCCTGCGCCGCGCCGAGCCCGCCGACCCCGCGGTCCTCGTCGCGCTCGCGCTGCCGTCGGAGGCCGACGGCCCGGCAGAGGCGGCGCTGGTCGACGAGGACGTACGCCGCGTCCGCGCCGCCATCCGCGACCTCCCCGACCCGCAGCGGCGGGCGCTGGTGCGGGCGGCGTTCCTGGGGCAGACGGCGGCCGAGGTGGGGACGTACGAGTCGATCCCGCTCGGCACGGCCAAGACCCGCATCCGCGCGGCGATGATCAAGCTGCGCGAGTCGCTGGCGGCCGAGGGGAGCACGTCGTGACGTGCGCCCACGTGAGGGAGAACGCCGCCGAGTACGTCCTCGGCACGCTCGACGGCGCCGACCGCGCGGCCGTCGCCGGGCACCTCGCCGCGTGCGCGGAGTGCCGCGCGGAGGTCGAGTCGCTGGCGCGGGTGACGGACACGCTCTGGACAGGCTCGCCGGAGGCCGAGCCGCCGGCGGGGTTCGAGTCGCGGGTGCTGCGCGCCGTACGACCTGCCCGCCCGTCCCTGCGGCAACGGCTGGCGCCCCGGGTCATCGGGCTCGCGGTGGCCGCCGCCGTGATCGCCGTCGGCGTCGTCGTACGTCCCGACCCGCCGCCGCCACCGGTCGCGGCCGGCGCGATGCTGGACGAGGCGCGCGCCGTCGTCGGGCACGCGTCCGTGTCGGGCGGCGCGGCGCCGTACGTCCACGTCGCCGTCGAGGACTGGGGCCACGACGGCGAGTACCTCGTGGAGGTCGTGCGCAAGGACGGCTCTTTCGTGCGGGTGGCGCCGATCACGCTGGTCGACGGCCGGGGCGTCGCGGGCGGGCCGCTGCCGGTGCCGTACGACGACGTCAAGGCCGTCTGGGTGACCGACGCCGCGCATGAGGAGTGGTGCGCGTTCCGGGTAGCGTCCTGAGGCATGAGCGACCTGCTGCAGGCGGTGTACAGGGGCGACGACGCGGCGCGCGACGAGATCCTCGCGACGAGGGCGCCGGAGACGGCGTTCGAGGCCGCGGCCGTCGGAGACACGGAGCGCCTCGGGGCGCTGCTCGGCGACGTGGGGGCCGTGGCGGAGGACGGGTTCACGGCGCTGCACCTGGCGGCGTTCTTCCGGCACCCGGAGGCCGTACGGCTCCTGCTCGACCGCGGCGCGCCCGTCAACGCCGTGGCGAGCAACCCCATGAGGGTCCAGCCGCTGCACAGCGCGGCCGCGGGCGGGGACACCGAGTGCGTACGCCTGCTCGTCGAGGCCGGCGCGGACGTCAACGCGCGGCAGGAGGGCGGCTTCGTGCCCCTCCACGCCTCCGCGCAGAACGGCGACGAGGCCGCCGTCGAGGCCCTGCTCGCGGGCGGCGCGGACCCGTCGATCGCCACCGAGGACGGCCGTACGGCGGCCGACTTCGCCCGCGAGGCGGGCCACGAAAAGATCGTGAGCAGGCTGTCGCGCTGAGTTAGCCAAAACGCCTCCGCGACGGCCCTGAGGCCCGCAGAATCACGGGATGGTTCTGCTGCCGTTCCCTGCCGGCCGGCCCGTCGGCGACGTCCAGCGCTGGGACGAGAGCGCCGGCCGCTGGCGCCAGCTCGCCCGCGCGGTCGGCGACGTCACGGTGCCCGACGACGCGCGGCTGGCGTTCGTGGGGGAGCGCCGGAAGGGCGCGTCGCTGGAGTTCCTCGACGGGCTGCCCATCGAGCCGTTCGTACGCGTGGGCGTGGGCGGCGCGACCCTCAAGGATGGCGACGCGCGGCGGCTGGCACGGTTCTGCTGGCTCTCCGAGCTCGACCTCGACGGCAGCGGCGTGGCCGACGAGGACGTGGCGGCGTTGCGGCCGCTGGTCAACCTCACCGAGCTGCGCCTCGGCGGCGCGCGGGCCGGCGACGACGCGCTCGCGACGCTCGACTTCCCGCTGCTGCGCCGCCTCGACCTCGACCACTCCGGCGTCGAGAACGGCATCCCGTATCTGACCCGTCTCCCCAGGCTGGAGATGCTCGACCTCGCCGCGACGTCGGTCTCCGAGACGTCGCTGGCCGCGCTGGCCGAGCTGCCGCTGCTGCACTGGGTGGCGCTCGCGTACGCCGGCGTCGCACCCTCCGGGCTCGCCTTGCTGGGCTCCGTGCCGGGCCTGCGCGAGGTGTTCCTCAACGGCCTCGCGATCGACCCCTCCGTGACGACCGCGCTCGCGCGGCTGACCGCGCTGCGGCTGCTCGACCTGTCCGGTACGGACCTCACGAGCGCCGCCGTCGTACCGCTGTCGCGGGCGCCCGCGCTGGTCAAGGTACGGCTGTCCGGCACCGGCATCGACGACCTCGCGCTGCCGTGGCTCGAGCCGTGCCAGTCGCTCGAGTCGGTGTGGGTCGACGACACCGACGTGGGCGACGAGGGTCTGGCGTCGCTCGCCGCGCTGACGGCGTTGCGCGAGCTGGTCATCGACGGCACGCGCGTCACCGCTTCGGGTGTCGCGGGGCTGGCGGGACTGCCGTACCTGCGGCGGCTCGACGTCGCGCGTACGACCCTCGGCGACGAGGTCGTGCCAGCGCTGCTGGAGCTGCCGGCGCTGACCGAGGTGGACCTCACGGGGACCGCGCTGACCGACGACGGGCTTGCCGCGCTGGCCGCGCACCCGGCGCTGCGTTCGGTGCGGGTGGCCGGTACGGCGGTCACGCGACGGGGCGTCCGCGACCTGCTGACCGCCGTACCCGACATGGGCCTCCCCGACCTCGGCCTCGCGCCGGAGGCCGACGTCCCTTCCCAGGCGTCGTCGCCGTCGCCGGCGTCGGAGCGCTCTCGCCCCTAGACGGCCACCGCCACGCGGCGCTGCATCGGGACGAGGTTCGCGACGTCGCGGTCCGCGCGCGTCATCGGGCAGGTGCCGCCGCTGTCCAGGAGGTCGGTGAGCTCGCGGCCGTAGCAGCGGGCGAGGACGCCGACGTGGTCGCCGAGCTCGTGCCGCCACGCGTGCATACGCAGCTCGCGGAGCCGTTCGGCGCCGGTCGGCCGGACGAACCCGGTGAGCCGCGTCAGCGCCGCGTCGATCATCGCGATCGCGTCGTGGATCGCCTCCGCGTCGGCCGCCGCGTCGTCGCGCGCCTCGGGGAAGTCCGTGGCGCACAGGCCGGTCCCCTCGAGGAACCCGGGCGTCAACGGCAGCGAGCGCCCGCCCGCCGTCGGCGGGTAGACGAGCATGTGGTCGGCGACCTCCTCGCAGTCCGCGGAGGTGACCGAGGCGACGTCCTCGACGCGGCTCGCGCCGCCGACGAGCAGCATCACGTCGCGGAGCACGGCGGGCTCGGTCTCCAGCATGTCCATCGCCAGGGAGAACCACGCGTCGAGCTCGCGGAGGAGGTGGCAGTCGTTCGTCATGGCTTGAGTTTCGGTGGCGCGCGACGGTGGTCGCGACCCCCGGACGAGCGAGCCCGGACGGGTCAGGCCCAGTGCCCGAACGCCGTTGCGCCGAACGGCTCACTCCAGCAGCAGCCCGGTGATGCGCTCGTCGCCGGTCGCCTCGATCGGGACCTCCCTGCCCCAGAACGCCAGCACGAGGTCGCTCGCCGTGCCCTTGATCGTGGCGTCCGCCTTGCGGGGGTCGGAGACGCGCTCGACGTGGTCGGGGTGCAGCCGCCCGCCCCACACCGTGCCGATGTCGGTGGCCTCCACCCGGAACGTCCCGCGCAGGCCCTCCTGCGGCAGCCGTACCAGGTGGCGCGGCAGGATCATCTCGAGCATCTCGGCGACGCCGTCGGCCGCGATCTCGCCGTCGATCGGCTGCGGTGTGCCGTGCGCGAGCTGCGCGTCCCAGCGGTGGACCGCCGTCTCGTTCGCCATCCGTCTCGCCCAGAACGCCACCCTGAGGTCCTGCTCGGACCAGTTCCAGCAGAACGCGTCCGGGTCCTCGCCGGCGATCGTCTCGACCAGCTCGGCGAGGGCCTCCTCGTACGCCGCTATCGGGTCGTCGGCGGTGCCCGGCGGGACCTCGTCGTCGGTGACCTCGGCATCGGCGTGCGTGCTGACGATGCGGGTCACCCAGCGGTACGCGTGCGCGACGTGGTCGACCAGGCTCCTGACGTCCCAGTCGGGACAGGAGGGGACCTTGGCGTCCAGCCCGCGACGGGCGGCCTCGGCAAGGGCCCCGGCCTCGTGGCGGAGGATCGCGAGGTGGCGTTCGACGGTCATCGCGGTCATGAGGTGAGCAGCCTGGCGAGGGTGGCGGCGTCGACGTTGCCGCCGCTGGCGATGACGACCACGGTGTCCTCCGGTTGCAGCGGAACCGCCTTCGCGAGGAGGGCGGCGACGCCCGTCGCGCCGGCCGGCTCGACGGCGTACTTCGTCCGCTCGATCGTCAGCCGGAGCGCGTCGAGGATGTCCCGCTCGGTGACGAGCACGACCTCGTCGACGTATTGCGTGATCAGAGGCAGGTTGGCCACGCCGGTGAACGGCGCGCAGAGCGCGTCCGCGACGCTGACCGGCTTGATGTGCACGGGCGCGCCGGCTTCGAGGCCCTGCGTGACGGCGTCGGCACCTTCGGGCTCGACGCCGTAGACGCGGGCCTGCGGCCTGAGGTGCTTCACGACCGTGGCGACGCCCGCGAGCATCCCGCCGCCGCCTGCCTGCACGACGACGACGTCCGCGTCAGGGACGTCGTCGAGGATCTCCAGCCCGACCGTGCCTGCGCCGGCGATGACGCTGGGATCGTCGAACGGGTGGACGAGCGTCCTGCCCGTCTCGGCACGGATCTCGTTCAGCCGGTCGATGAGCGCGCCGTCGGTGAGGACGACCTCGCCGCCGTACGACTCCGTCGCCGCGATCTTGCCTGGGTTGGCGGTGTGCGGCATGACGACGACGGCCGTGGTGCCGACCATGCGGGCGGCGTACGCGAGGGCGGCGGCGTGGTTGCCGGCCGACATCGTGACGAGGCCCTTCGCGCGGTCCTCCTCCGACATCGCGAGGACGGTGTTGAGGACGCCGCGGACCTTGAAGCTGCCGGTCTTCTGGAACAGCTCCGCCTTCATCCAGAGGCCGGGCACGCCGGTCGCCTCGCCGAGCGAAGGCTGGCGCAGCGTGGGGGTGCGGTGCACCTGGCCGTGGATGCGCTCGGCGGCGGCGCGGACGTCGTTCATGGTGGTCATGACCGTTGAGCATGCCTCGATTGGTCTGAGAACGCGCCGCGTGGGCACAATCTGTCCCAATCCATGCGGCGAAAGGCTGACTTCCGTGACTGTGCACGACATCAAGGTCGAGACCCTCTCCGGTGAGCTGACGACGTTCGGGGATCTGGCAGGTGGCAAGGCCGCGCTCGTCGTCAACGTCGCCTCGAAGTGCGGCCTGACCCCGCAGTACACGGGTCTGGAGGCGCTGCACTCGGAGCTCGCCGACCGGGGCTTCACCGTGATCGGCGTGCCCTGCAACCAGTTCAAGGGGCAGGAGCCCGGCACCGCGGAGGAGATCGCGGAGTTCTGCTCGACGACGTACGGCGTGACGTTCCCGCTGCTCGCCAAGGTCGACGTCAAGGGCGAGGAGCAGCACCCGCTGTTCGCCGAGCTGACGTCGTTCTCGCTCGACGACGAGCACGGGCCCGACGTGCTGTGGAACTTCGAGAAGTTCCTCGTCTCGCCCGACGGTGAGGTCGTGGGCCGCTTCCGTCCCGGCGTGCAGCCGGACGACCCGGCGCTGCGGACGGCGATCGAGGCCGTACTGCCGGGTTAGACCTGGCGGGGACCGAGGTCCAGGTCGGGCGGCGGGGTGTCGGGGGTCTTGTAGACGAGGTAGCCGACGCCGAACTCCCTGTGCCAGTGGTTGATGCGCTCCACGAGGGCGTCCCAGGCTTGGGCGAACGCCGCCGCGTCGCGGTCGTTGACGGCGTCGCGCAACGGGGCGTAGTCGGTCTCGAGGAACTCCTCCATCGCCTCGGCGTACTTCGGGCGGCTGAACGCGCTCTCCTTGAGGTGCTTCGTCAGCGTGCGGCAGAAGTACGCGGCGGCGGGCCAGTTGCCGGCGGTGGCGGCGTAGTAGAGGCGGCGGGCGCGTTCGGCGATCTCGGCCATGAGCCGGTCCATGCCGGGCTGCAGGCGGGCAAGCTCGTTGAGCGTCATCTGCCGCTTGCCGTTGTCGACGAGCAGTTCGTCGGCGTCCATGGTCTCCGAGCCTAGACGGCGCCCGATTTCGACACGCCCCGCCCCCGCCTCCCGATTTTTGTCACACCCCCGTTGCACAGTGGAGAAGTCCGCGAACGACCCACTGAGAGGCAGCCGACATGAACGTCACCCGCTGGTGCAGCGAGTGCGCCGCCGACGCGGCGTTCGAACGGTTCGACTGCGCCGACCACCCGGAGGAGTGCATCGAGCTCGTGTGCGTCCTCTGCGGCGCAGGGATCGAGATCGGCCCGGTGTCCGCGGCCGCCGCGCCGGCCAGGAAGAGGGGGTCGTCGGCGGCCTAGCGGGGGTGCGCCAGGGATCTTCCGTGCGGTCCGCGCGGTCTGCGCGGTCCGGGCGGTCAGCCGGATGCCGGGCCGGCCGGCGGGTCCGGCGGCGAGCCGGCGGGGGCGACGTCGCGCCAGGCGACGGTCAGCTCGCCGAGCCGCCAGCGGGCAGGGTTGCGTGCGACCCGCCAGCCCTCGTCCACCAGGGCGGCGGCGGCGTCGGCCCAGCGCTGCCGGGGCAGCACGTCGCCCGCCCGCAGCCAGGCGCGGTCCCACGCGACGAGGAACGCGTGCACGCGCTCGCCCGGCACGTTGCGGTGGATGAGCGCTTTGGGCAGCCGTTCGGCCAGGTCGCCGGGCCGGTCCAGCGCGTCCGTACGCGCGGCGAACGTCAACGTGCGCGGCCCGCCCTTGTCGAGCGCCACCCACGCCGCGCGGCGGCCCACCTCGTCGCACGTGCCCTCGACGAGGACGCCGTCGTCGTCCAGCTGCGCGCGCAGCAGCGTCCACGCCTCGGCGGCGGCGGGCTCGTCGTACTGCCGCAGGACGTTCATCGCCCGGACCACCACCGGGCGACGCCCGCCGAGCGGCAGGTTGAACCCGCCGCGGACGAACGACAGCCGCTCCCGCGCGTACGGCAGCGCGGCCTCGACGCGGTCGCGCACGATCTCGACGCCGACCACCTCGGCGTCGGGCCGTGCCTCGGCCAGCCGGTCGGCCAGCTCCAGCGTCGTGACCGGATGCCGGCCGTACCCGAGGTCGACCACGAGCGGGTCCGCCGCCCGCCGCAGCCGGGCCCCGTGCAGCGCGACGAGCCACCGGTCCACCCGTCGCAGCCGGTTGGGGTGCGTGGTGCCCCGGGTCTCCTCGCCGAGCGGGCGCCCGCCCGGCGGAGGGTGGCCGCGGCTCACGCTCCGGTCAGGTGATCGCGCACCAGCCGCATCACCCCCTTCCCTCGTCGGGCCCGGTCTCGCCCCCGACGCCGCCGGCCAGGACGGCGGCGTCGTGACGGGACCTGGCGGCGTACGACCGAGCCCCCCACGCCGTCGTCACGTCGACGGCCTGGCGTACGCCCGCCACCTGCACGACCCGCCCCGCACCGAACACCCGCGGGACTGCCGCGCGGTGCGGGGGAACGGCCGGGTCAGGCAGCGTTCGATGGCGGCGGCGACCCACCAGGCGGGGAAGCCGCCGAACCGGTTCTCGTCCGCTCCGGGCAGCGGCGAGAACCCCTGCGACCGGGGCAGCCACTCGGTCTCGATCGGCCCCGGCAGGATCAGGTGGACCTTGACGCCGCGCAGCCACACCTCGCGGCGCAGCGCGTCGGTGAAGCCGTTGACGGCGTGCTTGGTCGCGCAGTAGACGGAGAACGGCGGGAACGCCACGTGCCCCGCCATCGACGAGACGTTGACGATGTCCCCGCGCCCCGCCGCGAGCATGGACGGCAGCGCGAGCCGGCAGAGGTCGACGAGCCCGGTGACGTTGACCGCGAAGAGCTCCTCGACCCGCTCCAGCGGCATCTCCTCGGTCAGCCCCTGCCAGCCGAGACCGGCGTTGTTGACCAGGGCGTCGATGCGGCCGTGCCGCTCGAGCACGCCGGCGATGAGCGCCGAACGGTCGGCCGCGACCGACACGTCGCAGCGCACCGGCTCGAACCCCGGGGCCTCCTCCGCGACGCGCTCCAGCCTGGCCAGGTCGCGCGCGGCACCGACGACGGTCGCGCCACGCCGCGCGAGGCGGACGGCCGTCTCCCGGCCGATGCCCGCGCTCGCGCCCGTGAGGACGACGACCTTGCCGCGTACCCGAGTCATGCCTCCACGGTGCCATGCCGAAGGAGGGCGGAACGAAGCCGGAGGAAATCTGTGGACGAGTTGTAGGGGGCTGTGGACAGGCGCAGCCAGCCGCGTCCGCGCCAGCCTGTCGACCCGACCTCGACGCGGTCCGACTCCCAGAGCCGGTCGCGCAGCGCCATCGCCGCGTCGTACGTCGGCAGCTCCGCGTCGAGCAGCACCATGCGCTCGTGATGTTCGGGCGGCGCCGGCAGCGACGCCGCGCCCGACGCGGCGACGACCGATCCCGCCCAGCGGGCCAGCGCCACGCAGTACGTCCGCACGGTCTCGGCGCCGAGCGACTCCAGCAGCGCCAGGGCGGCCGGCGCCGACAGCCACGCCGTCGGGTCGTGCGTCCCGCACCAGTCGAACTCCGCGTGGAACCCGAGCCCGGAGCCGTGCGACGGCACGAGCGGGTGTACGTCCTCGCGCAGCGCCGCGCGGACGTACAGCACCCCGGCGCCCTTCGGCGCGCAGACCCACTTGTGCAGGTTGCCGGTCCAGTAGTCGGGGTCGAGCGCGCGCAGGTCCACCGGCAGGTGCCCGGGCGCGTGCGCGGCATCGACGAGGCACGGGACGCCCAGCGCGCGGCAGCCGGCCACGATCGACGGCACCGGCAGCACCAGCGCCGTCACCGACGTGATCGCGTCCACGACGACGAGCCGCGTCCGCTCGTCCACGGCGCCGAGGATCACCGCCGCGAGATCCGGCGCGTCCAGGTCCAGCGGCACCACGACGGTCTCCGCGCCCCGCGCGGCCAGCGCCAGCGCCACCGCCGGGTACACGTGGTCCGTCACCACCACCCGGTCGCCTGGCCCGATCCGCAGCGACGCCAGCACCGTCGCGACACCCGTGGTGGCGTTCGGCACGAAGGCCAGGCCCGCAGCGTCAGCGCCGAGGAACGCCGCGACAGCCGTCCGCGCCGACGCGACGTACGACTCGTACCGCCGGAACAGGAAGTCGAACGGCTGCGCCTCCAGCCGCGCGCGCCACCGTGCCTGCTCCTCCAGCACCGGCGTCGGCGTCGCGCCGAACGCGCCGTGGTTGACGTACGCGATCCCCGGCTCCAGCGGCCACAGCGCGCGGACGGCGTCGTGGTCGCCGGGCCAGACGGGCGGGTCGGTCATGCGAGCCGGGGCTCGTCGACGTACGACACCTCGTTGATCACGTCGCGGTCGAGGTGCTGTCCCGCACCGGTCGCGACGAGCATCGCGAGCCCGACGTCGGGCGTCGTCCACCGCCGGTGCGCCACCGGCAGTCCCGTCAGCGTCGCGACCTCGACGGGCCAGCGGCGGTCACTGGGGGCGCCCGCGTAGAGGAACTTCGCGTCCGGCGCGAGCTGCCGTACGAGCGTCGCGACGTCCACGGCCGAGGCGACCGTGGCGTCGTAGACCTGGTACGACCGCCCGCCCGCGACCAGCGTCACCCCGGGCGGCGGCGCGGGCGCGGGCGGCTCGACCGGGACGGCCACCCGGAAGCCTGCGGGCACGGGCGTCACGAGCGGCGCGACGGGCAGCGCGCCGATGCCCTCGACGGTGCACGCGAACGACGTCGCGCCGGTCACGACAGGGATGCGCGACACCAGCCCGAGCCGGCGCGCGGCGGGCAGCAGCAGGTCGCCGAGCACCTCGGTCGAGCCGCGTTGCGGAGGCAGCCACGCGGGGTCGGCGTCGGCGGCCGCGACGGCGTCGGGCAGCAGGTGTCCGTCGGGGCCGAAGAACCCCGCCGCCGACGCCATCGTCGGGTCGGTCGCGAGCCGTCCGGTCATCAGCGACGCCACGAAGTCCCGCGCGCTGACGACCCACCCGACCCGCCGGTACGGCGCCAGCGACATCCCCGCGGGCACGACCTCGAGCGGCTCCCCGTCGCGCGCGAGCAGCACCTGCGGCGACGGGTCGCCCGCGCAGCCGATCGCGACCACCTCGGCGCGGTCGATGGCGAGGGTGCCGACCGTGGACTCGACCGCCGACCACCACGCCCGCGGCGAGACCTCGTACCCCATCTGGCAGCTTCCCCGGACCCCGTCGCTCGACCACGCCTCCGCGCGTACGGTGCTGCCGATCGTCACGGTCAGGAAGATCACGACACGACCTTGGCGAGCGCGGAGAAGTCCTCGCGCCCGTACCCCGCCTCCTGCGCGCGCCGCAACGTCTCCCGCACCAGTGCCGTCGTCCCCAGCGTCACGCCGGTGCGGGAGGCGTACGCCAGCGCGAGGTCGAGGTCCTTCGCCATGAGGTCGGCCATGAAGCCCGGCTGCCAGTCGTTCGACGCCGGCGAGTCCGGCTGCAGACCTGGGACGGGCACCCGCGTCCGTACGGCGGTGCAGTCGCCCGTCGAGTGCAGCAGCACCTCGAGCATCGACGCGGGGTCGGCGCCCGACGCGCGCGCCAGTGCGAACGCCTCCGCCGTCGCCTGCATCTGCGCGGCGTAGAGGAGGTTGTTGCAGAGCTTGACGACCTGCCCCATGCCCGGCCCGCCGACGTGGACGATGAGCCTGGAGAACGCCTCCAGCGCGGGCCGCGCGTCGTCCAGGACGTCAGACGAGCCGCCGACCATCAGCGTCAACGTCCCGTTCTCCGCGCCCACCGAGCCGCCGCTGACCGGCGCGTCGAGGTAGGCGGCGCCGGTCTCCGTGACGAGCGCGTGCTGCGTACGTTCGACGTCGGGGTCGATCGTCGAGCAGTCCACGACCGTCTTGCCGGGGCCGAGCGCCGGCAGCATCGACGCGACCACCGCGACGACGTCCGGCGACGACGGCACGCAGATCACGATCACGGACGACGCCTCGGCGACGCCGAGCGCGGACCCGCCGTCGACCGCGCCGTACGACACCGCGCGCGCGACCGGGCCGGGCGACCGCGACGAGACCACGACGCGATGACCGGCGTTGACCAGATGACGCGCCATGGGCAGGCCCATGACGCCGAGACCCACGAACCCGACGTCCACGGGTGTCAGCGAACCACGGGAATCCTGATGCTGCTCGCCTTGGGGCCGGTGTACATGGTCACGACGCCGCCGGCGTTGGACGGGACGCTGCCGCCGATGGAGTTCGAGAACGTGAAGCGGAGCCGGTGGCCCTTGGCCACGACGTAGTCCGTGTAGAGCGACGGGAAGCGCGAGACGACGGCGGTGCCGGGCGTCAGCGGCTCGCCGAGGACCGGCGTGGACGGGCCGCGCGGCTTGATGGACTTGCGCACCAGGGAGTGCAGCCAGGCGTACGTCACGGTGACGATGCCGTCGTCGTCGCCGTCGTACATCTTGTCGTCCGGGCTCGCGGTCACCTCGCCGTCCGGGCCGAGGTCGTCGATGCGCACGGCGATCGTCGTGTCGGGGCCGAGCGCGGCGTACTTCAACGCGAACTCGAACTGGCCCGACAGCCTCGTGGCCTTCGTGAACTTCGCCGTCGTGAACACCTGCTGCTCCGGCGCGCCCTGACCCGACGGGTTGTCGTTCCACTGCAGCTCGGCGCCCTCGCCGGCGGGACGCGTGACGAGCTTGCCGCGCTCCGCCGGGTACAGCACGAGGTCGGACTTCGACACGGGCCACGTGGACGACCCTGCCCAGCGGCCGTTGGCCTGCTGCACCTCGACCCGCGGCGACAGCGCGCCCGCGGACTTGCCCTTGAGGTACTGCAGCCACCAGCGGTGGTTGGCCTCGATGAACTTGTCGGCGAACGGGTACGGCACGACGTGGCCGCCGTGCGCGCACGACTCGTCGGTGGCGCAGCGCGGGTCGGCGTGGTCGGCGTTCATCAGCCACAGCTTCTTGGGCAGCGACTTCGGCAGCGACAGCCACATGTTGCCGGCGTTGTTGGTCTTGACGTTGAAGTCGAACAGGCCGTGGATCCAGAACGTCGCCGCGCGGACCTTCTTCGCGTCCTTGCGGAAGTCGCGCTCCTTCCAGAAGTCGCTGTTGGCACTCTGGTACGGCGCCGCGTAGCCCGCGTCGGTCAGCGCCCCGAACGTCGCGATGCACGCCTTCCGCTCCGCGAGGTGCGCGGCGAACAGCGGGTCGTCGGTGCCGGAGTTCGGGGTGTCGGCGGCGGCCAGCGCGGCGGTGAACAGCGCGGGCGTCGTGCGGTGCCCGTCGGACTGCACGCCGTTCATGAAGTGGTAGTCGTACCAGGCGTCGATCGCGCGGATCGGGATGACCGCGGCGAGGGCGCTCTTGTGCTTGCCGGAGATCGGCTGCTCGGCGGCGGCGCCCATCGCGATCGTGCCGTCGTACGAGCCGCCGGTCATGCCGACCTTGCCGTTGCTCCACGACTGCGACGCGATCCAGTCGACCGTGTCGACGGCGTCGAACACCTCGTCGCGGTCGCCGTAGGTCTGGCAGCCAGAGGTGTTGCGCGTCCCGCGCAGGTCCATCGCGGCGAACGCGTAGCCGCGCGGCACGAAGTACTCGTCGTACCACTCCGGGTACGGCGTCTGGTGCGCCGCGCAGCCGCTGAGGCCGGGCGCGCCGGGGGAGGTCGGGAGGCCGCCGGGCGGCGACTGGTGCGGGGTCTTGCACTGCTCCTTGAACCCGCGGCCCAGGGTGTTGAAGTACGGCGACGCCATCATGATCGTCGGGACCTTGACTCCCTTGGCCGTCTTCGGCCGGATGATGTCGACCCAGATCATGTTGATGCCGTCGCGCGCCTTCACCTGGACGCTCTGGCGGATCGCGTCCTTGTACGAGTAGCGCACCGGGTCGAGGCGGTCGAGGTCCGGCAGGCCCGCCGTCTGCAACGGCGTCTTCGCGGTGAAGTCGTCGGTCGCCCTCGTGCCCCTGCGGGCGGCGTCGGACGGCGCCACCGTGACGGCGACGGCCAGGGCGGCGAGCAGGGCGACGGTGCGGGGGGCGAAGCGGCGCATTACTCGTCGTTCGCCGCCGGACGCCCCGACCCTGCTTGCGCGGGGGTGTGGTCGCGTGGCGGTCTCACGCGGGGCGGCCGTTTTGCGTGATCTTGGCTGGGTTCGTGACGCCCGGCACGCTCGTTCTCTGCAGTCCGTACGCCGGTCTCGAGCGTCGTGATCTTCAAGGAACGCGGGCACGGCGCCGTTTGCACGGGCCGCAACCCGGTTGCGTTCGTGTGTGGGGGCCTACTCCGCCACGCGGTCGAGCGTGGCGGAGAGGTGGGACTGCAGGGGCTGGCCCACGGCGGCCATGTCGACGGCGTACATCAGCCGCCCCTCCACCAGCCCGAACAGCCGGGTGAGCGCCGTGACCTCTTTGGCGCTCGTCGTCCGCGCGACGAGGTCCGTGGCGAGCTCGATGCGGTGGAACGCCACCCGCCCGTAGTAGATCTCCACGACCCCGGTCGGGTGCGCGAGGACGACCTCGACGCCGTTGTCCGGCTGCGGGCGCCAGTAGCCGGTCTCCGAGTGCAACGGCCTGCCGTCGTCGAGCGACCACGTCTTCTGGGTGTACGCGAGGAACGGCTTCCCGTTGTGCCGGAACGTGACCTCCTCGCCGTACCGGAACGACTCCATCGTCGGGTAGCCGCCCACCCCCTCGCCGCGCCAGGTCCCGAGGAGGAACGCGAGCGGTGCCAGGTCGCCGTGCGGGGCGTTGCTGTCGTCCACGAGCGGGAAGGGTACGCGGGCGGCGCGTGTTGGCGCCGTTCGGCGACAATGGCTCGTCCGACGAGGGAGGTCCGCGCGTGACAGTCAGGCCGTTCCCGCGCGACCTGCGGCGGGTGGCGACGATCTCCGTCCACACGTCACCGCTCGACCAGCCGGGCACCGGCGACGCCGGCGGCATGAACGTCTACATCGTCGAGCTCTCCCGCCGCCTCGCCGCGATGGGCATCGAGGTCGACATCTTCACGCGCACGACGAGCAGCAGCCTCGACCCCGTCGTGGAGCTCGAGCCCGGCATCACGGTGCGGCACGTCACGGCGGGTCCGTTCGAGGGCCTGTCGAAGAACGACCTCCCCTCGCAGCTCTGCGCGTTCGCCTCGGGGGTGTTGCGAGCAGAGGCGGTCAACGACCCGGGCCACTACGACGTCGTGCACTCGCACTACTGGCTGTCCGGCCAGGTCGGCTGGCTCGCCAAGGAGCGCTGGGGCGTGCCGCTGGTGCACTCGTTCCACACGCTCGCCAAGGTCAAGAACGCCGCCCTCGCCGACGACGACGACCCGGAGCCGACGGCGCGCGAGATCGGCGAGGCGCAGGTCGTCGAGGCCGCCGACCGGCTCGTCGCCTCCACGGCGGACGAGGCGGCCCAGTTGCGCGACCTTTACGCCGCCGACCCCGCCCGCATCGCGACCGTCGCGCCCGGCGTCGACCTCGAGCGCTACACGCCGGGCGATCGCAACGCCGCCAAGAGGCTGCTCGGCCTCACCGACGACGACGTCCTGCTGCTGTTCGTCGGCCGCATCCAGCCGCTCAAGGCGCCGGACGTCCTCATCCGCGCTGCCGCGGAGCTCGTACGCCGCGACCCCTCGCTGCGTTCGCGGCTGCGCGTCGCGGTCGTCGGCGGCCCCTCGGGCACCGGCACCCGCGACCCCGAACGTCTCGACGCGCTCGCCCGCCACCTGGACCTGACCGACGTCGTACGCCGCGAGCCTCCGGTCGAGCCCGACCGTCTCGTCGCGTACTACCGCGCGGCGGAGGCGGTCGTGGTGCCGTCGTACAACGAGTCGTTCGGCCTCGTCGCGCTCGAAGCCCAGGCCTGTGGCACGCCCGCCGTCGCGGCCGCGGTCGGGGGCCTGCGGACCGCCGTACGGCACGGCGAGAGCGGTCTGCTCGTCAGCGGCCACGACCCCGCCGAGTGGGCGACCGTGCTGCGCCGGATCGTCGACGACCCGGCCGAACGCGCGCGGCTGTCGGCCGGGGCGCGCCAGCACGCCGAGCGCTTCGGCTGGGCCGCGACGGCCGCGGGGACGTTGCAGGTCTACCGCGACGCCATCGCGTCGCTCGCCGCGACGAAGCCGGCGGTCAACGCGTGAGCGGTCTCGGGCACGTCATCGGCCGCGACGCCGCCGAGGTAGCGCGGCTCGACAAGGTGATCGACGAGGCGCTCGACGGCCTGGGGCTGGAGTACGAGCGCGTCGAGGAGGGTGCGTTCCTCGTCAAGCTCGCGGGCCAGCACAAGCTCGCGACGATGACCTGGCTCGTCGTCGGCGACCACACGCTGCTGGTCGAGGCGTTCTTCATGCGCAAGCCCGAGTCGAACGACGGCGGGACGTACGGCTTCCTGCTGCAGCGCAACGCGCGGACGTACGGCGTGCACTTCTCCTGCGACCGGCTCGGCGACATCTACCTCGTCGGCCACGTGCCGCTCGCGTCGGTGACGCCCGAGGAGATCGACCGGCTGCTGGGCTGCGTCCTGGAGTACGCGGACGGGACGTTCGACGCGGCACTGCGGCTCGGGTTCGCGGAGTCGATCCGGCGCGAGGAGGAGTGGCGCGCGAAGCAGGCAGCGGAGGGCGGCGCGCCCGCCCGGCCGATCTTCGGCGGCGAGCCCTAGGAGTACGCCGCCGAGACCGACGGCCCGGAACGCAGCGTCTGCAGCACGACGCAGTACCGCTCGGTCAGCTCCAGCAGCTTGTCGCGGCTCTCCGCAGGCACGTCCACGTCGAACGTCAGCCGGATCTCGCGGAACCCCACAGGCGCCTCGCGGTCGACGCCGAGCGTGCCGCGGAAGTCGAGGTCGCCCTCGGCGCGCACCGTGCCCTCGGCGAGCGGGATGTCGAGTGCTGTCGCGACGGCGCGCATCGTCACGCCCGCGCACGCGACGAGCGCCTGGAGCAGCATGTCGCCGGAGCAGGCGTACGACCCGTCGCCGCCGGTCGCCGGATGCAGGCCCGCCTCGGTCAGCGCGGCCCCCGTCTGCACGGAGCACGACACGCCCTCGCCGAGCGCGCCCTCGGCGCGGAGGGTGACGACCGCGCTCGACGGGTCGTCGCGGTACTGCTGCTTCAACGGCGCCTGCACGGCCCGCAACGCCTCGCTCTGCGTCATGCGCCGCAGGTTAGTGTCCCGAGTCAGAAGTTCGACGACGGCTCCTGGCCCCAGCGCACCCCTGGCGGCGTTCTCGGTCGCCCGGATAGCGCTGCTATCCGAGCTCCCTGCGGCCTTGCCAGCGGCACGCCGGACCTCAGGATCCTGCCGCCGAACTTCTGACTCGGGACACTAGAGCTTCGCGGCCGTCTTAGGCCCGACCTTGCCGTCGGCGACGAGGCCGTTCTTCTGCTGGAACGCCCGCACCGCCTTGTCCGTCAGCGGGCCGAAGACGCCGTCCGCGCCGATGCCGAGGCGGCGCTGCAGCTCCGTGACGTCGGCTCCGCGGTCGCCCTCGCTCAGCACGCGCGTCAGCCACCCGCTGCCTCCCGCGGGCTTGGCGGGCTTGGCGGGCTTGGCCGGCGTCCCGCCGCTGAACATCGCCGCCTCCGCCGCGCGCCGCCGGGTCAGGCCCGCGTAGACCTTGCCGCCGGCCTTGTTCCACTTCGCGAACTCGCCGCCGACGTCGCGTTCGCCCGCGTTGATCCGCTTGACGAGCGTGCTGCCGCGCAACGCCCCGGCGCCGACGTTGAACGCGAACGACACCAGCGCGTCGAACTGGTTCTGCGCCAGCGGCACCGTCACGCAGTCGCGGACCGCCTGCACCATCCGCTGGGCGTCCTTGTGCAGCAGCGCCATGCCCTGCTCCTTGGTGATGCCCTTGCCGAACGGCCCCTTCCTGTCGGCCGCCGTGATGTTGCCCTGGTGCACGAGGTGGCCGTAGCCGATCGTGCAGTGTCCGGCGACGTCCTCGTACAGGTCGGCCCGCCACCCCTCGAAGCCGGCGATCAGCTCCAGACCGGCCTTGCTGACGTCGAGCTTCGCGTTGGGTCCAGCCATAGAGCGTCCCCTTCCGGCTCAGTGCTTGCCCTGGCTCGCCACCCCGGCGATCGCGGTGCGCGCGGCGTCGGCGTCGAGGTACGTCCCGCTGACGCCGAACTCCGGATCGACCTGTGCCGTCGGCCGCAGCGCGTCGTCGAGGACGTAGCGCAGCGGGATGCCGGTGGGCACGTTGAGGCCGACGATCGCGTCGTCGGACATGCCGTCGAGGTGCTTCACGAGCGCGCGCAGGCTGTTGCCGTGCGCGGCGACGAGGACGGTACGACCCGCGCGCAGGTCGGGCACGATCGCGTCGGCCCAGTACGGCAGCATGCGTTCGAGTACGTCCTTCAGGCACTCGGTCGCGGGCAGCACGTCGGGGGGCAGGTCGGCGTAACGCGGGTCGTTGGCGGGGTGGTTGTCGTCGGCCAGGTCGACAGGGGGCGGCGGGGTGTCGTACGACCGCCGCCACAGCATGAACTGCTCGTCCCCGAACTCCTCGCGCACCTGCGTCTTGTCCTTCCCCTGCAGGGCGCCGTAGTGGCGCTCGTTGAGCCGCCAGGAGCGGCGTACGGGGATCCAGAGCCGGTCGGTCTGCTCCAGCGCGAGCGTCGCGGTACGGATCGCGCGGCGCTGCAACGACGTGTGCAGCACGTCCGGCTCGATGCCGGCTTCGCGGAGCAGGACGCCGCCGCGGCGCGCCTCCTCCTCACCTTGCGCGGTGAGGTCGACGTCGACCCAGCCGGTGAACCTGTTCTCCTGGTTCCAGGTGCTCTGGCCGTGCCGCAGCAGTACGAGCGTGCTCATGGGAAGCGACCCTAACGCGCGAGCCCGATCGCGAGCCGCCCGTCGAACGCGCCCTCGAACGTCCCTGCCGCGAACGGCGTCGCGTCGCCCGGCGCCCAGACCCCGACGGCCGGTGTCGACGAGGTCCTTGCGCTCCAAGACGCACGAACCGTGCGTCAGGTTGCGGAAGCGGGATGAACCGCCACGAGGCCGGCCGCGCGACGGGCGTCGCAGTGTGCCTTGACGACGGCGTACGCCGCGTCGCCCATCATCGCGGCGAGCTCGGGTCCGTACGACTCGTACAGCAGCTCCTTGCCGACGTGCGCCTCGGACGTCTCCGTGCAGTACCAGTGCAGGTCGTGGCCGCCCTCGCCCCAGCCGCGCCGGTCGAACTCCGTGATCGTCGTGACGAGCACCTTGGTCTCGTCGAGGCGTTCCTCCCACTCCTGCGTACGGAGGATCGGCAGCTGCCAGCAGACGTCCGGCTTGGTCTCGAGCGGGTGGCGTTCGGTGCGCCAGGCCATGCGGTGCAGCGCGCAGCCCGCGCCGCCGGCGAAGCCGGGCCGGTTGAGGAACACGCAGGCGCCGTCGAAGACCCGCGTCCGCGTGCGGCCGTCGTCCTCCTCGGTGATGCCGTTGCGCCGGCCCTCCGCGCGGAACTGCCAGTCGTCGTCGTTGAGCTCCTTCGCCATCCGCTTGACCCGCCGCTGGTCCTCCTTGTCGGAGAAGAACGCGCCGTGCGAGCAGCAGCCGTCGTCGGGGCGGGTGCGCAGGATGCCGTGGCAGCCGTTGCCGAAGATGCACGTCCACGACGACATGAGCCACGTCACGTCGCAGCGGAACATCTCGTCGGGGTCGTCGGGGTTCGTGAAGGAGAACCACTCGCGCGGGAAGTCCAGCTGCACCATTCGCCCACCTTAGAGTGAGCACATGGTCGTCCACGTGCCGTCGGCGAAGGTCGCGCTGTCCACGGCGTCGACCTACCCGGAGAGCACGGCGGCGGCGTTCGAGATCGCGGCCCGCCTGGGCTACGACGGGGTCGAGGTCATGGTCTGGACCGACCCGGTCAGCCAGGACGTCGACGCGCTGCGGCGGCTCTCGGACTACCACCAGATCCCGATCCTCGCGGTGCACGCGCCGTGCCTGCTCATCACGCAGCGCGTGTGGGGCACCGACCCGTGGGCGAAGCTCGAACGCGCTCGTACGGTCGGCGAGACGCTCGGCGCGAAGACCGTCGTCGTGCACCCGCCGTTCCGCTGGCAGCGCGACTACGCGCGCGACTTCGTCGCCGGCATCGACCGGATGGCCGGCGAGACCGACGTACGGTTCGCGGTCGAGAACATGTTCCCGCTGCGTGCCCGCGGGCGGGCCGTGGTGCCGTACGCCCCCGACTGGGACGTCACGCTCGACGAGTACCGGCACACGACGCTCGACCTGTCGCACACGTCCGTCTCCCAGAGCGACGCGATCGCCATGGCGCGCGACATGGGGGACCGGCTCGTGCACGTCCACCTCGCCGACGGCATGGGCACGCCGCGCGACGAGCACCTCATCCCCGGCCGCGGTACGCAGCCCTGCGCGGAGTTGCTCGAGCAGCTCGCCAGGACGTCGTTCGAGGGCACGATCGTCGTGGAGGTCAACACCCGCCGCGCCGAGTCGCGCGCGGACCGCGAGGCGGACCTCGCCGAGGCGCTGGCGTACACGAGGCTGCACCTCGCGTCCGCGCCGATGCCCGTCGACTGACGTACGGACTCGTGCGGGGGCCTGGCGCGAACGCCGCGCACGCGGTTCTATCGACTCCCCTACGTTCCCGTGAGGCCGCGATGAGGAAGACCGCCGCGCTGCTCGCTCTCCTGCCGCTCCTGCTGCCGACGGCGGGGCGTGCCGAGGAGCCCGTCGTGGTCGACGTGTACTCCGACGTCTGCACGCTGGCCGCGACGACCGACGTGACGTTCCCCGGCGTGCGCACGGGCCTGCTGGCGGGCGGGCCGCTGACCGGCGTCGACGGGCGGCTCAAGTGCACCGTGCAGGTCGGCCACCCGACACACGCAGGCATGGACGCCGCGTCGACCGCCGGCTCGGGCACCGACGTCATCGTCGTCAAGCCGACGATCGTGTCGTACGCCGCCACCCCCGGCGTGCCCGTGTACCTCTGCGCCGAGTACATCCCGTGGGGCTCGCCGACGAAGTACTGGGACCCCACCGGCTTCTGGAGCAGCTCGGAGCACACCCCCTGCGGCTACGTCACCAGCGCCGGCTCCGACGACCCGATCTTCGACCCCGTGCGTGACCTCCTGTCCCTCCTCGAGGCGACGAAGAAGCCCATAGACCCGCTGGTCTGCGCGAACGCCCTGGGACCGCTGCACGCGGTGTTCCCCGACCCGTCGCGGCCGGTGTACGTCGCGACGTCCGGAGACACGTTCGTCGCCGGCGAACGCGTCTGGAACTGCCCGCCGTACTGATAGCGCCTGGCGAAACAGGCTGGCTGGTCACCGCGAGTGACACGTCGCGTTCCCATGACCACCTCCGGGCAACTCGGGTGCGCATTGCTTCTTTTCCCCGCACGGGGTGCAACCCGGAGCCTTTTCCATCCTGACGGCGTGGTTGGCGCCGGGCTCAGTCGTTCTTTGAAGATCACTACGCGTGAGACCGGCTGCTGGGCTGCAGGGTTGGGCCGACGCGGGTGCGCGGGCGCCGCTCGTCCGGGGTTG